>DATMOQ010000287.1:0-4418 GCA_035568195.1 Gemmatimonadales bacterium | reverse complement strand
CTGACCGATGCGCCGGTGCTGGTCCAGTGGGCCGACCTGGCGGGGGCCCGGGGGGTGGGGCTCTGGCTGATCTGGTGCTCCGTGGTGCTCGTGGAGGCGGCGCTCTTCGTCCGCGGCGAGGTCCGCCGGACGGCGTGGCGGCTGGCGGCGGTGATCGCGACCATCGCGGCGTCCTGGGCGTACGGCCGGCACCGGATGACCACCGTGCCCCTGCGGCCCGCGGGCGTGGTGGGTCTGATCCAGCCGAACATCGGGTTCTCGGAGAAGTGGAATCCGGCGGAGGCGGACAGCGAAGTGCGGTTGCTCCTCGACTTGTCGAAGCGGGCCCGCGCGCTGGGTCGCCCCGACGTGATCGCGTGGCCCGAGGCGGCCATCCCCGGCTATGTGCAGCAGGAGCCGGGCTGGGATTCGAGCCTGGCGCGTTTCGCCCGGGAGGGGCGGACCCCGATGATCGTGGGAGGGCTCTACTACACCGGCGCTCCCGGCGGCGACCCCGACATTTACAACGCCGCGTTCTACGTGGACACCACCGGCGCGTGGCGCCCGTACCCCGTGTACGAGAAGCGGTATCTCGTGCCGGTGGTGGAGCGGACGCCCTTCGTTCCGGTGAAGTGGTTCCGCGCCATTCCCGGCATCCGGAACTGGTCGGGCCGGTTTCGGCCCGGGACCACGCTGCCTCTCTACCCAACGCCGGTGGGGAAGGCGGGCGTCATCGTCTGCTATGAGTCGACCTTCGAGGACCTGGCCCGCCGGTATCGCGCCGAGGGCGCCGATGTCGTGTTCAACATCACGAATGACGCCTGGTACGGCCAGACGACGGCGCCCTACCAGCACGCGGCCCACCTCATCATGCGGGCCATCGAAACCCGGATGGGGATCGCGCGCGCGGCGAACGACGGCGTCTCGGAGTTCGTCGACCCGCTGGGCCGGGTGTCCGATGCCACCGTGCTCGGAACCAAGGACGTGGTGGTCGGGCGCCTCATCACGAGTGATGTGGTGCCGCCCTACGTGCGCTGGGGCGACTGGGTGGGGACGGCGGCGGTGGTGGCGACGGTGGGGCTGATCGTCATAGGGGCCAAGAGGCTAAGAGGCTAAGGGGGATAGAGATGGCATATGCAATCGTGGCGCTCATCGGGCTCGCCGCCGGCGTGATCTCCGGGTTGTTCGGGATCGGCGGGGCCATCCTCATTGTCCCGGCCCTGGTGCTGATCATGAAGCTCGATCAGCACACGGCCAACGGGACGTCGCTCGCCGCACTGCTCCTGCCGGTCGGGCTCCTGGGCGCCCTGCAGTACTACCGCCAGGGAAAGATGAACATCCCCTACGCCGTGATCATCGCGGTGGGTCTCTTCCTCGGCGCGTATGTCGGGGCCCGGCTGGCGGGGGGTCTGTCGGATACCACCCTGCGGAAAGCGTTCGGAGCGTTTCTGCTGCTGGTGTCGGCCAAACTCCTGCTGTCTTAGTCGGCCCCCGGCCGGGACGACGGCTCGAAGACCTTGCCCTCCACGAACAGGCGGTAGAGGTCGCCGTCCAGCTGCCCCTGGGAGACTTCCTGCTTCATGATGTCCAAGGCCCGGTCCGCCGGCACCGCCCGCTTGTACGGGCGATCCTGCGCGGTGAGTGCATCGAAAATATCCGAGATCGTCATCATGCGCGTCTGGATCGGGATCGCCTCTCCCTGGATTTTCCGCGGGTACCCGCGCCCGTCCAGCTTCTCGTGGTGCCCATAAGCGATGTCCGGGATGCGGCGGAGCTCCCGGGTCCAGGGAATCTCCTTCAGGAAATTGAAGGTGTGCGTGACGTGGCTCTCGATTTCGAGCCGCTCCGCCTCATCCAGGGACCCCTTCGGAATGGTGAGGTAGCGGACCTCATCGGGCGTGAGCAGGGGCTGCAATGCGCCGGTCAGGTCGGCGAAAGTGCGCCGCGCAAATTCCGACAGATCGTGCTTGCTCTGCTCCGCCAGCAGTGACGGCTCGTTCGACTGCAGCACGACTTCCAGAAAGCGGTCGAGATCTCCGAGCGCTTTCCGCTGCTCTTCGTCGAGCTTTTCCTGGAACGCCACGTAGCCCTTCTTCCCGTGCTCCTCCAGAAACTCCGCCCGCTTGCGCCAGAAGTCCCGCTCCAGCGAGCGGCGCACGAACGCGTGCCGCTGGCGGATCAGATCCAGGTCCGGTGGATAGAGCTTCTTGGCCTTGACCAGCACCTGCTCGCGCACGCCGACCTTCCCGAAGTCATGCAGCAGGCCGGCGTAGCGAATCTCCCGCACCTGCTCCCTCGTGAAGCGCACGCTCTTGTAGGGGCCGTCGGCCGCCCGATCCACCACCGCCGCCAGGCCCACGGTGTAGTCCGCCACCCGTCCGGAATGACCGAAGGTGGTCGGGTCCCGCTGCTCGATGGCCTGGACCGACGCCCGGACGAATCCCTCGAACAGCCGCTCGATTTCCTGGTAGAGGCGGCTGTTCTCGATCGCCACCGCCGCCTGCGCGGCCAGCGCGGTCACCAGCTCCACGGAGCGCCGGGAGTACGGCACCACCTCACGCTCCACGTCGGCCGCCGTCGCGAGCACGGCGTCGAAATCGCGCTTGCGGTTGATCAGCTGCAGCACGCCGATCCGCTGGTCCCGGTGGTCCTTCATGGGGATCACGAGCATCGACTTCGAGCGATAGCCGTAGCGCTCGTCGAACGACCGGTTGATGGTGTACTCGACGTCCGGCGGGAGGTAGTACGCATCGTCGATCACGAGCGGATCGCCCGTGACCGCCGTGTACCCCGCGAGGCTCGACCGGTCCATCGGGATGGTAAACTCGACGAACGGCGCCTCGGGCTTGGAGAACGTCTGCGCCAGCGAAAACCGCAGCCGCGGCGCTCCGGAGTCCGCGGCTTCCACCAGATACAGGGACCCCGCGTCCGACTGCGTGATCCGGCGCGCCTGCGTGAGGATCAGCTCGAGCAGCGTCTTGAGGTCGCGCTCGGTTCCCAGCGCCGCCCCGATCCGCGTCAGCTCGCCGATTTCCTGGGACCGCTGCTCCGCCTGGGCCAGGGCGCGCGCCGTTTCCGCCCGCGCCGCGGCCTCCCGCAGCCCGCTCTTGACCGCGATCAGGAGCTGGCGGGGCCCTACCGGGTGCCGCACGAAAGCCGCCAGGAGCTCCGTGGCGAACGGCTCGGGCACATCCAGCTCTCCCTCACGCCCCAGCGCCACGATGGCTCCGCCGGCGTCCACGAACGCCCGCTGGGCGTCCAGCGGAAACACCGACCGGCTGCCCGGGTCGAGCAGGAAGACCGTGGGCCGCCCGTCCACCTCCAACGCCGCGGGGCCGTTGATGGCCCGCGCCTCGACCTGCGCGCCCGCGAGCGCGTCC
Source organism: Gemmatimonadales bacterium (assembly GCA_035568195.1). Taxonomy (GTDB): domain Bacteria; phylum Gemmatimonadota; class Gemmatimonadetes; order Gemmatimonadales; family GWC2-71-9; genus 40CM-2-70-7. Next base: position 1,059 of record DATMOQ010000287.1, on the reverse strand, counting down.
AGCACGGCGGCGGGAGACCAGGCCGTGGGATGGAGGAGCAGGTACCGGGGGCTCATGGTTTGACGCTGTCCTTGGGGGGGTCGGCTTTCACCGGCTGCGGCGGCAGGGGCTGCACGCCGGTGAGGAACCGGTAGGGGCGCCGGGACACCGCATCCGCGAAGTGGTTCAGCTGCCGGGACACCTCGGCCAGGTTCGAGGCCGTCGAGCGCAGGTCCGCGCGATTCTCCGCGACGGCCGTTCGCGCGTCTTGCGCCAGGGAGTCGAGCCTGACCAGCAGCCGGTCCGAGGACGCCAGAGTGGCCGTCAGCGAATCCGCGATGCCGGGCGGGATATGGGCGGTCACCGAATCGATCCGCGCCATGCTGGCCGACACGCTGGCGACCGCGCTGGTCAGCCCCGGCGCGAGCTCGCGGATCGTCGCGTTGGACTGGGCCAGGGTGTGCTGGACCTCGATGAGGGACCGCCGGGCCTGGATCAGGACCTCGTGCACGTCGCTGGACAGGTTCGTGACCACCACCTTCAGCGAATCGAGGGCGGACGAGGGGCGGTCCGAGTTGATGGTGTCCCCCGCGCCGAGCATCCGGGGGGCGGCGCCGTGCGTGGAGTCGGGGAGCAGCAGGACGATCTCCGACGCCGTCGAGATCTGCGAGACGGTGGAGATGGAGGCCCGGGTCCCGAGAGGCAGCTGGAGCTTCGAGCCGTCCTCGAACTCCTGCGCCAGGGATAGCCGGGCGATGAACGAGACGCGGCGGCTGGTGGGATCGACGCGGGGAACGATGGACCGCACCCGGCCGATTTCGAGCCCTTCCACCAGCACCCGCGTGTCCGCGCTGATGCCCTCCGCGTTGGCGACCCGCAGGTAGAGGGCGTAGCGGCGCTGGCCCCACCCGCTGGTCGCCAGCAGGGTGCCGATCACCAGAGCGACGGCGACCACCAGCAGCAGTCCGACGACGAAGTCCTGACGGTTGGTTTCCACGGCTCCTCGGGGTCCCCTACACGCGCTCGAGCTCGAGCGTGCCGGTCCGCACCAGGCGGTAGATCCGCTCGACCCGGGTTTGC
>DATMOQ010000286.1:0-16706 GCA_035568195.1 Gemmatimonadales bacterium | reverse complement strand
ACGTGCGCACGCCGCCCAGCGTGCGTCCGAACCCGAGGTCATAGGTCCCGGACGACACGCCTCCCACGCCGAGCGTCCGCAGCAGCGGCCCCTGCGTCGCCCCGGCGGCCAGCCGCAGGGCCAGCACCGGCGGCGCGAAGCCCGGCCCGGGCAGTGCGGCATACAGCGCCAGCTCGCTCCCCACCTCGTTGGCGTAGAGCGTCGATGCCTGCTGGTTCCGGCGGCGGTAGGTGACGGACCAGCTGAATCCGTTCTGCGGCGACACCGACAGCACCCCCGACGAGTTGTGCGCAATGCCGAGCGTCACCGAGCCCCCGATCTGATCCCGGCTCAGGCACCCGATACACACGGCCGACAGCGTGGTGTCGGGGAGGGCGACGTAGCGGGCCCGCTCAAATTCCCCGGCCACGCGGAGACTCACGGCGGTGCGCCAGCGGCGGTACCGGAAGGTCGCGCCGACGTCCGCGTTCTGAGACAGCTTGGAGACCACGGTCCCGCCGGACGTGACGCCGATGTTGGACCAGGCGCTGAAGACGTCGGCGTCGAACACCGGGTTGGGGAGCAGATCCGCCAGGAGGGAGAATTCGCCTCGCAACCGGAAGGGAGAGATGGACGCCATGCCGATGGCCGAGTACGACCAGCGTCCTATCGCGTCCGACCCCGCCGTCACGGCACCGCCGAACCGGCCCGACGGTCCGGCGTCGAAGAACACCGGGATCCAGAAGTGCGGCGCGAGGGACGGCCACGCCGTGTATCCGGTCTCCCGCACGGCGACCGGGGGTGCGCTGTCGAACGGAACGGGCGCGGGAGGCGTCGGGGCCGCGACGCCCATGCGGATCGGCGCCGTCACCAGCGTCCATCCGTCCGAGCGGAGGGAGGTGTAGGCCACCCGGCCACCGGGCAGCACCGCCGGAGACCGCGCGCCCAGCGGCTCGGCGCTGACCGCCAGCGCCACCGTCGAGTCGTTCCACCGGTAGACCTGAGGCAGTCCCGACGCGTCCGAAACGAACAAGAGCGTGTCTCCCCACCACGTCGGCCCGGACAGGAGCGAGGTCCCTTCGGTCAGGACCGTCACGGAATCCGGAAAGGCCCAGGGCCACCGCACCAGCTGCCAGTGCCCCTGCCGATGGCGGGTCGCGGCGACCCACTGCCGATCGGCCGACGGAACGACATCTCCCCACGTGGTTCCCGCGGTATCGCGGACCTCGGGCAAGGTCGGGTGGTTACCGGCCGGCGTGACGGCCACGCTCACGACCTCTCCGCCGCCCCCACGCGGCTCCGTGATGCGGGCGTCCCACGTGAGGCGGATCCAGGCTCCGTCCGGATTCCAGCGGTACAAATCGCTGCGGATGCGATTGGGATCGACCAGGTCGAGCTGGGCGACCATCAGCGTGTCTCCCACCCAGTCGTAGCTCACGCCCGCGTTCACCAGGTGGCGCCGCGTCACCCGCCAGGTGCGCGCGTCCGCGATCACCACGTGCCGGGCACCGCGCCCGTCGTCAAGGAGCCACGCGACCCAGCGGCGATCGGGGGACACCCGCGGGATGGGCTCGCTGAAGAGACCCCGCGCCACGATGGTCCCCGGTGTCCCGGCCTGGGCCGGGGGCCTCGTGTCCGCGGCCCACGCGGAGTCGAGCCGCAAACCCGGGGACGCCCCGGCCAGCGGGTGACCGACGCGATACGGAATCCACTGCCCGGCGGACTGCTCGACGAACCGGGGGATGACGGAGTCGCCGAGCGCGTCGGCGATGGAGCGGAAGAACCGGGAGCCGTACGCGTACGGGACGTAGCCGTCGGGCCAGCGAGTGAAGAGGAGCGCGTCCGCCCGGCGTCGCGACGCGGAGTCCAGCGCGTCGGCCGCGAGGACCTGGGTGTGATAGCTCCCGCGGACCCGTCCCCCGGTGGTGTACTTCGACTCGTAGTAGACCGCGAGCCCTTCGGTCACCCAGCTGGGCTGGTACTCCTCGGGAAAGAGCCCCGGCGCCCGGCCGAACACGCTCTGCATCACGCCCCAGACGCCGCGCACGCGGTCGAGATGGAAGACGTGCGTCAGCTCGTGCTGCGTCACGAGACGCAGCCAGTCGTCGTATTGCGCCAGCGCGGGGTCGTCGGACGGCGGAGCCAGGAACAGCGTGATGCGGTCGGTGGGAAACACGGTGGTCAGGCCGTTGGCGCCGTCGAAGTCATCCGACAGCGTGATGTCGACCACCTCGCGCGGCGGATGCAGCTCGCCGGCGAGCAGTCCGTACGACCGCTCCGCCTCCCGCGCTTCGCGCAGCGCCACGTCCCGCTGCAATGGCCGGAAGTGAATTCGGAAGTGCGGGGTGTGGAGGGTGTGCCAGGGGCCGGCAGGCTCGACCTGCGCCGCGGCGGCGCGCGGGAGGGCGAGTATCAGAAGCGCGCAGATCCCGGCGCGTCGCATAGGGCCGCAAGGTACGCGACGGCCTTTGAGCCCGTCAATTTGCCGAATCGATTGGGGCATCTTAACTTGAGCGTCCTGTGGAGCGCCCCCGGTGAACAGCTGCCCGTACTGTGGCCGCGCCAATGACGCGGCGGCCGCGTATTGCATGGACTGTGGAAAGCCGCTGACCAAGGCGGCCGCCGCGGCCCGGTCGCGCTCGTCCGCCGCAGCCGGGGTGGGCACCGGGGGTGGGCCCGCCGCGCCGCCCGCTTCCGGCGCGGGGTCTCCGCCCTCGGTCGCCACGCCCCTGCCGCACCCGTCCATCGGCTCCCTCCCGAATACCCGCGTATCGGGCGCGGTGGCACCCGAGCCGGCAGCCCCGGTTCAAACTGGATGTCCGTTCTGCGGCAAACCGGTGGGCGGAGCGCAGCCCTTCTGCCCCCACTGCGGCCGTCGGCTCACTGCCCCCGGTTCGGGACCCGCCTGTGCCCGCTGCGGGTCACCGGTGCCTCCCGGCGCCGGGTTCTGCGCCACCTGCGGCGCCCCGGTGTCGTCGACTCCGCTCCAGCGGCCGTCCTCTCAGCCGTCGGTGCGCACCGACTTCACCTTCCATCTGGAGCTGCTCGACGACGGCGGCAAGCCGATCCAGCGCTACGAGCGCCGCGCGATGGACACCGCCATCGGGCGTCAGGATGGCGACATCCGGTTTCCGGAGGACCAGTTCCTGTCGCCGCTGCACGCGCGTATCACGTGGGAACAGGACCGCCTCATGCTCCGGGACCTGGGGAGCCGGAACGGAACGTGGATCTTCTTCGAAGAGCCCCACAAGCTGGTGGACGGAGATCTGCTGCTCATCGGCTCGCAGATGATCCGGTTCCGCCGCCTGGGGTACCCCGGTCCGCACCCGCCGGATGCCGACGCCACGAAGCGGATGGGCTCGCTCATTCCGTCGGCGGACATCGCGTCGCTCACGCAGCTGCGGTCGGACGGCAGCGCGCGCGACGTGCTGCAGCTCTCCCCCGGCCGTGACGTCCGCATCGGCCGCGAGCAGGGCGACTGGGTGTTCCCCTACGATCCGTCGATGAGCGGGAAGCACGCCGTGGTCCGGTCGGAAGACGCCGACTTCATCGTGATCGACGACGGCAGCCGCAACGGGATCGCGCGCGCGACCCGCGGGGCCGTGCCCCTGACCAACGGATCGCGGGTCCTGGTCGGGGACAAGCTCCTGCGAGTCGAGCTGCTGTGAAGATCTGCCCCGTCTGCTCCACCGAATTCCCCGACGACCAGAAGTTCTGCCCCAACGATGGAAGTGTGCTGCGCGGCGCCGCGCCCACGTCGGACCTCGTAGGCCAGGTGGTGGCGGAGCGCTACCACGTCGTGAAGAAGCTCGGCGAAGGCGGGATGGGCCAGGTGTATCTGGCCGAGCACGTGAAGATGGGGCGGCGGAGCGCGATCAAGGTGATGAATCCGTCGATGACCCACGACCCGGACGCGGTGGCGCGCTTCAACCGGGAGGCGGCGAACGCCAGCCGGATCACGCATCCCAACGTCTGCGCCGTCTACGATTTCGGCGAGACTCCCGACGGGCTCATCTATCTCGCGATGGAGTTCATCGAAGGCGAGCCCCTCACCGATCTGATCGATCGCGAGGGCGCCCTCAAAGTCGGTCGCGCGGTGAAGATCTTCCAGCAGACCGCCGACGCGCTGCAGGCCGCTCACGACCTCGGCATCGTTCACCGCGACTTGAAGCCCGACAACATCATGCTGGCGAAGGGCCGGGACGGGTCGGACATCGTGAAGGTGGTGGACTTCGGGATCGCCAAGGCCGTGGGGGGAGACGAGGCCGGGCAGAAGGTCACCAAGACCGGCCTGGTGGTGGGCACGCCCGAGTTCATGAGTCCGGAGCAGCTGTCGGGCGACAAGCTGGACGGGCGGAGTGACCTCTATTCCCTGGCCCTGGTGTTCTACCGGATGCTCACGGGGCGGCTGCCCTTCGAAGCCACCTCGGTGCAGGAAACGATGATCAAGCGGCTCACCGACGAGCCGACCAAGCTGGCGGCGGCCCGACCCGACCTGGCGTTTCCGCCCAAGCTGCAGTCGGTGCTGGATCGCGCGCTGGCGCGAACGCCCGGGGAGCGCTATCAGAGTGTGGCGGAGTTCGCGGCCGACGTAGGACGGGTGGTGGGAACGGTCACCGCGGCGGCGGATACCGAAGGCAAGACCCAGGTGATGGGAGCTTCCGACCAGACCCGGATCACCTCGGCGCCGCTGCCGCCCACGCGCGTGGCACGGGCGGAGAAGAAGAGCGCGATGGTCCCGATCGCCGTCGGCATCACGGTGCTGGCATTGGGGGGCGGTGGCGCCTACGTGCTGTTCGCCCGCGGCCACACCCCGAGTCCGAATGGGACACTGCGGGACACGACGCATCAGACGGCGATTGTGCCGCCGAACGACACATCTCACCGCTCACGACCAGACTCGAACAAGGGCACGCCGAAGGATCCAGGTGGCCGAACGTCCAATCCCGGCCCGAAGCCGTCAAGTGGACTGGATTCACTCGCGCTCTCGGGCATCGCGGATCGGCTGGCCGACATGACGTCCGGAGCAGTCATCGACTCCGGGCCCATGGTTTACAACGGTGCTCACGTCAGCGAGCTCGATCGCGCCTCTTCCGCGTGCGCCGTCGCGCAAGCGTACAAGCAAACCGGCCGGCAAACGCTGGCCGTTCAGTGGGCAACCCGAGGACACGCATTGAAGCCGACGCTTTCCGCCTGTAACGATGTCCTGAATCCGGGTGGGCAATAGATGTTCGGACGCTCGCCGAAGCCCGTCAAAATCCATCTCTTCGCCAAGACCGACTTGGGGAAGACGCGGGACCACAACGAGGACAAATACCTCGTGGCCGACTTGACGCGTCGCGTCAATACGCTCACGCCGGGCATCAAGGAGCACGACCTGGGCGAGCGCGGCAGCGTCCTGATGATCGCGGACGGCATGGGCGGCGCGGCGGCCGGCGAAGTGGCGAGCGAGATGGCGACCGACTCCGTGTACGCGCACCTCGAGCAGGCCTGGCTGGGCGAGAAGGAAGTCACCGCCCAGCGCTTTGCCTACCGCCTCAAGGAAGCCGTCGAGACCGCGAACACCAGGATCCACAACTACGCCAAGGAGCACCCCGAAGTCCGCGGCATGGGTACGACCACCACAGCGGCGGGCGTGTTCGGAGATCATCTCTACGTCACCCAGGTGGGCGACAGCCGCGCCTACCTGATCCGCAACGGCACCGCCATTCAGCTCACCAAAGATCAGTCCCTGATGCAGCGGCTGGTGGAGGCGGGGGAGCTCACCGAAGAAGAAGCCGCACACAGCGAGCGCCGCAACATCATTCTCCAGGCCCTCGGCCCCGATCCCAAGATCAAGGTCGACCTGACCTACCAGGAGCTCCGCCGGGGCGACACGCTTGTGCTCTGCTCCGACGGGCTGTCGGGCCAGGTGCGGAAGGAAGAGATCGCGGAGATCGCCGGAAAGGCCACCGACCTCGCCGCGGCGTGCGATCAGCTGATCGCGCTCGCCAATGAGCGCGGGGGCCCCGACAACATCACCGTGATCATCGCCCGCTTCGACGGCGACGGCCTGCGCGCCGCGTCGGACGGCGACAGCGTGGGCCACCAGGTTTATCCACTGATCGACACGGAGACCAGCACCGAACCGGTGCCCGTTTATAAGGGAAGCCGCCCCCCCGTTCCCGCCCGCCAGGTGCGCTGGCGTCTGGTGCTGGGCCTCCTGGCACTCGCCGCCCTGGTGCTGGTCGGGATCCTCATCGCCACCCGGAAGTGAAAGTCCAGATCAAGTTCCTGTCCGGCGGCCGCGCCGGGCAGGTCGAGACCGTCGTCAAGGCCTACATCGGCATCGGCCGGCACCCTCTCTCCGACATCCGCTTCGACGCCGAGCGCGACCTCGACGTCTCGGCACGGCACGCCGCGATCACCCTGCGCGGCGCCGACTTCGTGCTGCAGGACCAGCAGAGCAAGAACGGCACCTTCGTCAACGGCACCCGCGTCACCGGCGACCGCGTCCTGTCGGACGGCGACGTCGTGGGCTTCGGCGCCGACGGGCCGGCGTTCGAGTTCCACATCCTGGAGCGGGACGCCGCGGCGTCGGCTTCTCCCGCCGAGCAGGCGGCGGGGCGCGCCTCGAATGCCCGCGCGGCCATGCCGGCGCAGCGCGGCCGCTCCAGCACCGCGGTGCGCGTGGCGATGGAAGTCGCGAAACAGACCCGGTCCCTGCGTAACACCACGAAGATCCTGTTCGCGCTGCTGATCATCGTGGCGGCCGGCTTCGGCGGGTTGCAATGGTGGAGCGGACACCAGCGCGTTCTGACCATCGCCGCGCTGCAGGCTCGCGCCGATTCGCTCTTCAGTGAAGAGCAGCACTTTCAGACCCAGATCAAGGCCCTGCAGGACGCCTACCGGCAAGCGATGAGCGAATCGAACCGCCTGCAGCAGGAGCTGGCCGACGCGCGCCAGAACGGCGACGCCGAGACCATCGCGCGGCTCCGGACCCAGCTCGACGCGGCCGTGGCGCGGCAGCACAACCTCACCTTCGCCGCGAACGTCGACTACCGCGCCATTTCGCACGCCAACCAGGACGCCGTGGCGCTGGTGATCGTGGAGTACGGCGACTCGACCCGCTTCTCCGGCACGGCCTTCGCCATCGATTCGCAGGGCACCATGGTCACCAACCGGCACGTCCTCCTCGGCGACGACGGCACCCAGCACCCCAACCGCATCGCCGTGAAGTTCTCGGGAAGCAAGCAGTGGTTCCCCGGGCGCTACCTCGGCGTCGCGACGGACGTGGACCTGGGCCTCTTCCGCGTGGACGTGCGCGGCGGCACGCCGCGCGTCCAGGGCATCGACAAGAAGCGCGACCTCGAGCGCGGCGATCCGGTCGCCATCCTCGGCTTCCCCCTGGGGCTCGATCTCCCGATGGAAGGCAGCGGGATGAACATGGTGGCCGCGCCCACGCTCACGGTGGGCACCGCCAGCAAAGTCCTGTCCAACCTGGTACAGATCGACGGCTACGGTGCGCCGGGGTCTTCCGGGAGCCCCATCTTCAACCGGGAAGGCAAAGTGGTGGGGGTGTTGTACGGCGGGCAGGCGGAGTCGGGAGGGAAAATCATCTTCTCGGTGCCCGCCTCGACCCTGCTCGATTACCTCGGCACCCTGAACCTCAAATCGCCCTGAGCCTCACAGCGGCGTGATGTGCCCCAGGACCCTCGGTCCCCGGGCGCCCGTGGCCCCCGGCAGGTTCCCCGGTTTCCCTGCGAGCGTGAGCAATCCCAGGTAGGCGAAGGCGACCGCTTCTTTCGCATCTCCGTCGAAAAACAGCGAGTCGAACGGCACCACGCGACGCGGGATCATCCGCGCCGCCAGCCATTCCACCAGCGTGGGGTTCCGCGCGCCGCCCCCGGAAATCACGAGGTCCGCGTCCGGGGCCGCCGGGGTCCATGCGGTGATGGCCCGCGCGATCGACTCCGCCGTCAGCGCGGTGGCGGTCGCGACCGCATCGTTGTCCGAACCACCCGCCGCACGTACATCTTCGATCACGCGATCGGCGTAGGCGAGGCCGAACCGCTCGCGTCCCGTGCTCTTGGGCGGCGCCATCCGGAAGTACTCATCGGCCAGCAGCGCGTCGAGCACCTTCGTCACCGGCCGGCCTCGCCGGGCGCGCTCACCGTCCCGGTCGTACGTCGCCTCCCCGTCCAGCCGCCTGGTCACCGCGTCGATCACGGCGACGCCCGGTCCGGTGTCGAAGGCCAGCGCCCCCGCCGCGGTCCCGCGTCGGGGCACCCAGGTGACGTTGGCCATGCCGCCGATGTTCAAGAGCAGGCGGCCGTGGGTCTCGTCTCCGAACAGCATCACGTCCGCGAGCGGCACGAGGGGCGCCCCCTGCCCTCCCGCCGCGACGTCCCGGGCCCGGAAGTCGCTCACGACCCGTACGCCCACCCGCTCCGCGATGATCGCCGGATCGCCGAGCTGCAGGCTGGCACGGCCAGGTTCGTGCCAGATGGTCTGGCCGTGACTGGCGACGAACGCGAGGTCCCGGGGGGATGCCTTGGCTTCGGCGAGGAGATGCAGCACCGCGCCCGAGAACCGCTCGCCGAGCGCGACGTGCAGGAACGCCAGGTCCCGGGCGTTGCCGCGCGCGATGGCGTCGATGATTTGGCCCCGTTCGGAGGCCGAGTAGGGCTCCTGGCGGAAGGCGACGAGGGAGGCGGAGGCGGGAGCGTCGGTGAGTCGCACCAGCGCGGTCGTCACGCCGTCCAGCGACGTGCCCGACATCAGGCCGACCGCGAGCGTCTCGGTCACGGACTGGAGGGTGGCGGTGGGTCTCCCGCGGCTTTCCGGACCGACCCGCCGGCTGCGGCCAGGCGGGCGCGCGCTTCCTCGGCGCCGATTCCGGCCCGCACCATCACGACGGCCACCTTGACGGAGCCCCCGGCCGCGCCGATCGCCGCCCGCGCGCGGGCGCGATCAGGGGCGCCGCACTCCATCACGATCCGCTCGCCCCGGTCGATCAGCTTCTCGCTCCAGGCCATCAGGTCCACCATCAGATTTCCATAGACCTTGCCGAGCCGGATCATCGCGCCGGTGGAAATGGTGTTCAGAACCAGCTTGGTCGCCGTCCCCGCCTTCATCCGGGTGGATCCGGTGAGCGCCTCGGGGCCCACCAGCGGCACGACGGCCACATCACAGGCGTCCCGAACGGCCCTGGGAGGCTCGCTGCAGGACACGATCCCGGTCCGGGCCCTGAGGGCGCGCGCCCGTTCGAGCGCCGCGTGCACGTACGGCGTCGTGCCGCTGGCGGCGATCCCGATGACCATGTCGCGCTCGCCCACCCCGGCGGTATCCATGGCCGCGGCGCCCGCCTGCCGGTCGTCCTCCGCGCCCTCGGCGCTCTTGATCAGCGCGGTGGGCCCGCCCGCGATGATGCCCACCACCTGCGTCGGAGGGCTGCCGAACGTCGGTGGGCACTCCGCGGCATCGAGCACGCCCAGCCGCCCGGACGTCCCCGCCCCGACATACAGCAGCCGGCCACCGGCCTGAAACGCTGCCAGCACGAGGTCGATCGCGCGGGCCAGATTGGTGCGCTCGGCGTGTACCGCCGCCGCAACAGTCGCGTCCTCGGCGTTGATCAGGTCCACGATCTCGAGACTCGATGCGACGTCGATCTTCTGGGTGCGGGGGTTGCGCTGCTCGGTGAGACGCGGGTCGTGGAAAGCGGGGGTGGTCATCGCGGTCCCAAGTTAGACGTTGACCGCGCGCACGGTCAACGTGCAGAATAGGGGATGCGCGCTCATCCCCTGTTTTCCCTTGCCCTCGTCGCCGCCTGCGGCGCGGTCCTTCAGCACGCCGATCCCACGTGGGCACTCGCGGGCAAGGCCGTCCCCGTCGACGGGGACCACGCCATGGTCGTGTCGGGACATCCCCTGGCCAGCGCCGTCGGGGTTCAGATTCTCAAGGACGGTGGCAACGCCGTCGATGCCGCGGTGGCCGTGGGCTTCGCGCTCGAAGTGGTGCTGCCGGAGGCGGGCAACATCGGTGGAGGCGGGTTCATCGTCTACCGCGACTCCGCGGGCAATGCCAAAGCGCTCGACTACCGGGAGACCGCACCGGCGGCCGCCACCCACGACATGTACCTCGACTCGGCGGGCAATCCCACAGAGGCGAGCATCACCGGGCCGCTCTCGACCGGCGTGCCGGGAAGCGTGGCCGGGATGTATGAGGCCTGGAAGACGCACGGTCATCTGCCCTGGGCCCGGGTCCTTGCCCCCGCCATCGCGCTGGCCGAGGGACACGTGCTGGACGAGCATCGGGCCCGGTCCATTGAAGGAGACCACGAGCGGCTGGCACAGTTTCCGGCGAGCGCGGCGCAGTTCCTGATCGACGGGCATGGTCCCGCGGCGGGGAGCACGTTCCGTCAGCCCGACTTGGCGCGCACACTGCGGCTCATCGCCGACTCGGGGCCGAGCGTGTTTTACCGGGGTCAGATCGCCGACCTGATCGTGGCGGAGATGAAGCGCGGGCACGGCCTCATCACCAAGGCCGATCTCGCCGGTTATCAGGCCAAGTGGCGGACGCCGGTCCAGATCACGTACCGAGGTTACCGCATCTACTCCATGCCGCCGGCCAGCTCGGGCGGCGTGACCATGGCCGAGATCTTCAATGTGCTGAGCGGATACGATTCGCTGCCCGCGTTCGGCAGCGCGCGTTACGTGCATCTCGAAGCCGAAGCCATGCGGCACGCGTTCATCGACCGCAACCAGTGGCTGGGCGATCCGGACTTCGTGAAGATGCCGCTGGAGCGCCTCCTGTCCGCGGCCCATGCCGGCCAGCTCCGGGCCGAGATCCTGCCCGACCGTGCCACGCCGACCCCGCCCTTCCAGACCCGGCCACCCGAGAGCGGACAGACCACGCATTACTCGGTGGTGGACGGGCATGGGAACGCGGTGTCGGTCACGACGACGCTCAACAACGGCTTCGGGAGCGCGGTGACCGTGACCGGCGGCGGATTCCTGCTCAACGATGAGATGGACGATTTCGCCACGGCGCCCGGCAAGCCGAACATGTACGGGCTGGTCCAGGGCGAGCAGAACGCCGTGGCGCCCGGGCGCCGGATGCTCTCGGCTATGACGCCCTCGGTGGTGCTCGATCCCACGGGGCGGCTCTTCATGGTGGTGGGTACGCCGGGCGGCCCGACCATCATCACCAGCGTCTATCAAGTGATCGCCGACGTGATCGACCAGCACATGACCCTGCCGGCCGCGGTCGAGGCTCCGCGTATCCATCAGCAGGCCCTTCCCGACGTGATCTACTACGAGCGCGCAGGATTGTCGAAGGCGGTGGTCGACAGTCTTACAGCCATGGGATACACGATGAAGGAGCGCCGAGGCTACTCCGGCGACATCGCGGCGATCGCGCGAACGCCCACCGGATGGGTGGGCGTCGCGGATCCCCGGAGCGGCGGCGGGGCCGCCGGGTACTGAGGGCTACTTCGCCGGCACCACCAGGGCGGCGGTGAGCGTCAGATTGATGTGCGCGCCCTTGGGCAGCACCACGTAGGAGCCGTGCGTCTTCGCGGCCACGCCGGTCCCGGCCGCCGCTCCCACCACCCCGCCGATCACCGCACCCTTGGTGTTCCCGCCGATCACGCGGCCGAGCAACGCCCCGGCCGCCGCGCCGATGCCGACTTTGGCGACGTCATTTCCGCCGATGGACTTGCTCTGGTTGACCGTCTCCAGGGAGTCGATCTTGGCCGCCAGGCCGTAGTCGTGCCCGTGGACGGTCACGCTGCTCACCGCGAGGGTCATCGACCCCGAGCTCGCCTCCGTCACGGAGCCGTGCACCACCGATCCCTGCGGAATCACGATCGCGCCGTGCCCATCTGAAACATTGGACACCACAGTACCGGTGAAGGCATCCCCGACCTTGGCGGTCTTGGACGTCACGGTGTCGTTGACTGCCACATCCAGGAAGGCACCGGCGGGTGCCGTGTAGCTCGAAGGGCCGTTGGGCTTCGCGGGAGCCGCGGCCGGCGCCGAAGAACGAGCCGAGCGAGTGGCGCTCGGCAGCGGTCTGTCATTGCCCTGCATCGGTGTGGCAGGTGTCGTGGCCACCGACGTCGTGGAATCAGCGTTCGCCTGGCTGGACTGATCGCCCTTCGAACAGGCGGCCATCGCGGCGCTCGACAGCAGCGCGGCGAGGCGGAGGATCGAAGCGTTCATAAGCACCTCACGATTGAATGAAGTGATCAAAGCCGGCTTTTCAGAAACTCCGGCGTCAGTCCCTGCAGATACCCCGCAAGCAGGGTGAATCGGTCCGTCACGAGCAGGATACCCAGCAAAAGTAACAAGGCTCCGGACGTCCGCTCCACCCAGGGGAGATAGCGGCGGAAATGCTGGAACCACTCCAGAAACCGTTCGAGCAGGACCGCCGTGAGCAGGAACGGGATGGCCAGCCCGGCGGCATACGCGGTGAGCAGCGCCGTGCCCTTCAACGCGCTCCCCTGCGTCGCGGCCAGCGTGAGTACGGCGCCGAGGATGGGGCCGATGCAGGGAGTCCAGGCGGCACCGAACGTGACGCCGACCACCGCGGACCCCAGGAAGCCGATCGGCTTGCCGGTCAGCGCCAGGCGCCGCTCCCGCATCAGCCACGCGGGACGAATCACTCCGAGGAGATACAGGGCGAGGAGAATGACCAGCACGCCGCCCAGCCGGCCGAGCCAGACTTGCGACCGGATCAAGAGCACGCCCACCAGCGAGGCCGAAGCGCCCAGGGCGACGAAGATGAGGGCAAAGCCGGCCACGAAGGACGCGGCGTGCAGAAGCACCACGTGCCGGCGGCGGGTGGTCTCCTCGGCCGTCAGACCGGTGATGAAGCCGACGTAGCTCGGGATGAGCGGCAGGACGCAGGGCGAGAGAAAGCTCAGCAGGCCCGCGAGTCCGGCGATGGCCAGGGAGACGCCGTTACCGCCGTCGGGAAGGAGTGTCGCGCCGGCCACGCTGATGGAACCCGATGAGCTTGTACACCAGCTTGGCCACCAGGAAATCGGGGGCGACGAAGCCGGGAATGGGCGCCAGCTCCACCACATCGGCGCCCACCACGTGCCGCTCGGCAAACACCCGCTCGAGCAGCCGGAGGGTGGGATACCAGCTCCCGCCGCCCGGCTCCGGTGTACCGGTCGCGGGCACGAAGGCGGGATCGAAGTAATCGACGTCGATGGTGAGGTAGACGTCGGGCCCGAGGTTCGTCAGGACACGATCGATCCACTTCTCTTCAGGGTCGAGCTCGTACCCGAACACCGTCGGAATCTTCTTCTTCTTCATCAAAGCGCGCTCTTCGACGGTGATGGCCCGGATGCCGACCGGCACCAGATCGACGTCCCCGTGCACCCGGTACATCACGCAGGCGTGCGAGAAAGGCGTGCCCTCGTACTCCGCCCGCAGGTCCCCGTGAGCGTCGAGCTGCAGCACCGAGAGCCGCCTCCCCTTCATCCGGGCGACGTGGGCCTGGATGGGAGGCGCGGACAGCGAATGCTCCCCGCCGAGCATGATGACAAAGCGGTCGGGCGCGAGCAGGGCGTCGAACGCCTCCCGCAGCTCCGAAAGCGCTTCCTCAGGCCCGGCGGCCGAGAGCAACAGCTCGGGGAGGGTGTGCACGCCGATGGTGTGGGGCTCGCTGTCGAGCTCGTGATCGTACAGCTCGATGTAGCGGGAAGCTTCGAGAATGCGTCGAGGGCCGAAGCGGGTGCCGCCCATATACGAGACGGTGGCCTCGTAGGGGACCGGAAGGATGACCACTCCCGCCTTGGCGAGCGGGACTTCCGGCTCGGGCAATCCCAGGAAGCCCTGGGGAGCGCCCCAGGGGAGCTCGGCGAGCTTCTTATCCACAGAAGGCCACCGCGGACACCACGGTGGTCCAGCGACCATCCTCGCCGCATTCGGCGGTGGAAGTGACGTTGAGGGTCCGGACGATCTCGCCCGACATGAGCCACTGCTCCCGCCGCGCGTCCCAGGCCTGCTCCGGATCGAAGGGCACGTCCAGCACGGTCGCCAGCATGGAGGCCGCCAGGTCCTCGGCGTAATCGCCCGCGGCGACCTCGTTCTGCCCGTATCCGTGATGTTCGGAGATGTAGCCGTGATGCGAGGGGTCCGCGGGCATGGCCAGACCGATCGAGGCCGCCACCAGCCGGGACGGCTCGTTGGTGGAGGATTCCGCGATGACCGCGAAAACCACCTGCCCCGGCCGCAGAAGGCTCATGCCTTCTTCCCGGTCCATGAGCTCGCACTGGGGCGGGAAAATGGAGCTCACCCGGACCAGGTTGTAGCTCGCGAGATGGGCGTCCCGGAGGGCCATCTCGAAACTGGTCAGCTTATGGCGATGGCGCCCGACACCCTTGGTCAGGAACGCCTTCGTGGGAAAAAACATCTTCTGGTCGATCAACTCGATCACCTCGTGCGCGCGAATGGGTTCGACTGCTGACACGCCCGGCAGAGTCCGTACACTTCCAGACGGTGGTGGTGGGGCCGGAACGCCACCTCCTCCGCCAATAGTCCGATCATCCGCTCCAGACGGTCGTTCGCGAATTCCGTCACGCCGCCGCAGGACGTGCAGACGCAATGCTCGTGACGCTCGCCGGGGGTGGCGGGCTCGTACCGCTTGAACCCCTCTCCGAAATCATGCTCCCGGGCCAGGCCGCTCTGCACCAGCAGGTCGAGAGTCCGGTAGACCGTCGCCGTCCCGACCGCGCCGCCGCCGGCCGCGACGCGCCGGGCCACCTCATCCACGGACAGGTGGTCGGCCGCCTCGAACACGGCCCGCGCCACGGCCAGCCGCTGGTTGGTCGCGGGCAGGGTGTGGTCGCTCAGGTAGCGGCGGAACGCCTCGGTCATCCGCGCGGAGTCAACCTTCATACCATGCTCCGGGGCCGAGCGCCACCGGCGGATCGACTTCCCCCGTCCGCTCGGCGGTGGTCTGCATCACCTTCTGCAGGACCTCCTCGGGAGACAATCCGACTTCTTCCACCACGACCTTCGACTGCCCCCGGTCCTTTCCGCGGACGATGAGCATGTACTTGACCGTGAAAACCTGCAACCGCCCTTCCGGGTGCCGCCGGGTGATGACGGCGGTCCCCCACTCCCGGCCCTCCCGCTTGATGGGCCGGAAGACGTGGATGGCCTCGATCTCGGCGGGCGGCACCTGGGCCGCCACGGCCGCGGCGGCCTTGGCCCACCCCGGGCCCTGGCCGGGCGTCGGGCTCAGCGCGCCAGGGACGCCGGAGTCCGGGCCTGTTCCCATCGCTCGACGTAGAAACGAAGGACGTGCATGAAATCCTGGGCGTTGGTCACCACGCCGTAGGCCTGGTGGGTGCCCCGGTCCCGCAGCTTGTTGACGACGAACTCGGTCTGATCGACGCAAACGGTGGTGAGAGGACGGACGCCGTCGGGCGTCGCCGCGTCCACGAACGCGGGGAGCATGTTCCCCACCGCGATGGCGTGGAGCGCCGTCGCCACGAAGATGGCGAAGGTGGCCTTGCTGGTCACATCCCGCATCGCGTCCTGCGCCGCCAGCGTGTCACTCAACACCTCGGGAAGCGGGCCATCGTCGCGGATGGACCCCGCGAGCACGAAGGGGACCCGGTGGGTCACCAGCGCGTGCATGATCCCCGCCTTCACTTCCCCCGAGCGTACCGCGGCCTCGATCGATCCGGCCCGCCGGATGGCGTTGATGGCCCGCATGTGCAAGGCGTGACCGCCTTCCACCCCTTCGCCGCTCGACGACATCCCGAGCGTGGTGCCGAAGATGGCCGCTTCGAGATCGTGAACGGCCACCGCGTTCCCGCCCAGGAGCGCTCCGGCATATCCGTTCTCGATGAACCAGATCATGTCTTCGCGGGCCCGGGCGTGGACCAGGGCGGGGCCGACGACCCAGACGATGTTCCCACCCCGCACCTTCTCTTCGCCCAGGAGCTCGGCCAGCACTGCGTAGTCCACGGGGCGTTCCCGCGAGACTTCGGTCTGCATGAACCGGAACTCGTTGGCGCTGTGCCGTCCACCGAGAAAGCCCTCGGTGTGAACGAAGATGCCCTCACTGCCGTCTTCGGCCGAGCCCACCGCGACGGCCGTGCCCCGGCTGACCTTCCGGGGCTCGGTGGTGACCAGGTCACCCGAAGGATGCTGGACCACCACGCAATCCATCCTCGGGAGCCGGGGGCGCCGCCAGGCGCTCCCGATCTTGACGTACGTCGGCAGGTTACTGGTCGAAAAAAAACCGTCGGGAAGGACCCCGTCGGCTGGTGCGGGCTCGAAGCGCGCCTCCGGAGCCCCGGATAGGGGCGGGGCGTCGAAGTTGGGGGGTCGGTACTGGAAACGGGGGCGGCTCACGAGTGGGTCAAAATACCCGCGCCGAAACACTCGACGCAATGCTAGAGCAGCGAGAGCGGATCCCGATCCACGATCACGCCGGCGCGCCCCCGCCAGGCCCGGACCAGCCGTCCCAGGGGCGCGGGCGCTTCGCTCTTCACCAGGACGTGCCAGCGCCAGCGGCCCTGCAGCCGGGGGATGGGACAAGGCGCGGGCCCCAGCACCCGCAAGGCGCCTTCAAGACGCTCCGCGTTGACCCGATGCAGCCAGGTGGCCAGGCGCTCCGCGGATTCCTGCGCCCGGACCTCGCTTCCCGCCGCCACCACGAACCGGGCCAGCCCGCAATGCGGGGGGTACACCGGGTTCGGGGCCGCCCGGAGCGGGAGC
>DATMOQ010000285.1:0-2480 GCA_035568195.1 Gemmatimonadales bacterium | reverse complement strand
CCCGGACCACCTGCGTGTAGTGGACCACTGCGCTGTCGCGTTCGCCGGAGGCGTCGAACGCCTGGGCGGCGAGCTCGTGCAGCTCGGTGCGAGTGGCATAGTACGCCGACCCATCCACCGCCTCGGCCAGGCCGGCGGTCGCGATCGTCGCCGCGGCCCGTGGGTGTCCATCCGTCAAGAGCGTCCGTCCCAATGCCAGGTTGGTCCGCGTGTATCCGATGGTGGGCGAGAACACCGCCGCGGTGAAATGTGTCAGGGCGGAGTCCGCATGTCCGCGCGCGAGCCAGATGAGGCCGCGCAGGTGATCCGGGAGATGGCGATCGCGACCGTACAGGCTTCGCACGGACAATTGCGCGATGGTATCCGCGTACGCCTTCACCCGCGCGGTGTCGCCCACGGACGCCCAGGCCTCCGCCGCATGTGCCAGCGCCCAGACCTGCCTCCGCGCCGAGTTCCCGTACGCGGCGGCGCGCCCCTCCCGCGGGGGGACGGCGACGGAGTCGAACAGCGCCGCCGCTTCCCGCGTTCGTCCGTCCTCGAAGAGCACCTGGGCGACGGGGACGGCATCGAGGCCGGCTGGATCCGGTGACCCGTGGCGATAGGCCCGGGCCAGGGCGAGGGCTTCACCGAGGCGGCCCTGATTCCGGAGGCTGATCACCAGGAGCCAGAGCGCGTTGTGTCGCCCGGCGCTGGTTCCGAACGTCAGCGCGTCGCGCAGCGTGCGGTCGGCGGCGTCGAAGTCACCGGCCCGGATCGACAGATCCGCGGCTCCGAACGGGTCTCCCGGCTGTCCGGGCTGGACCTCGCCGGCGCGCCGGCCGGCGGCCCGCGCGTCGGCGACGTGCCCCTCGGCAGCCTCGATGATCGCGAGGGTGGTCCAGGCGCCTCCGGAGCGCGGCGCCCGCTCCACGCCTTGCCGGGCCACCTGCTCGGCCGCGCCCAGCGAGTCCAGAAACTGCAACGACACCGCCATCCCCTCGATCGCGTCGCACGACCGGCAGCCGTGGCCGTCGTCACCCCGGAGGGATTCCGTCAGGTCCCGCTCCCGATGGAACTCACGCAAGGCACTCCCGAAGTCTCCCGACCAGAGCAGAGAGGCCGCGAGCAGGTGACGCGCGACGGGATCGGCGGGGTAGCGGGTCGCGAGGGATTCCGCGATCGGCACGGCCGCGGGGTCGTCGCGGCGGAAGGCCAGCCCGCTCTCGATCACCAGGCGGTCGTGGTCGCTCGCGCGGGGCGCCAGCGCCTCGGCGCGGGCAAACCACCGATCCGCGGTCGCGCCGTCCACCCCGTCGGCGCTGACCCCGGCGTAGTACGCCGCAAGGGCGAAGCGGGGGGATGCCTGCAGCGCCGCCTCGAACCAGCCGAGTGCGGCCCGGCTGTCAACGCGGTCCTGGAGGGTGGTCAGGCCCCGGTGATACAGAGAGTCCGCCAGGGCCGGCCGGGCCATGGCGCGCGGGGGGGCGATCCAGAGGGCGGCGATCCCGGCCGCCGCCGCCCCGAGCGTGAGCCACCGGAGGGGAAGGTGGTGGCGGGCCACCGGGGGTGGACTGGGGGGAGGCGGCAGGCGGGGGCGGAGCACGGACTCCCGCGGAGCGTCGACGGCGGGGCGGATCGCCGTCGCCCGGGCCCGAAGCGCGTCGCGCCGCTGGTCGAGCCAGTGATCGAATTCCGGGGCGGCGTCCCGGATGAAAAAACCGGGCAGGAGGTCACCCCTATAGAGGATGCGGGATTCGGGGTCGCCCGCCTCAAAGACGGCGGCGTCACACCAGAGATCGGGTCCCGCTGCAATGTCTTCGGAACCTCGGGTGCGGATCACGCCGGCGCCCAGGTGGCGTCGCAGGAAGTGCAGCGTCTGGCGGAGGGCGTGCCGTGCCCGGGCCTGATCGAGCTCGGGCCAGAACATCGCCAGAATCGTATCCCGGCGGTGCCAGCCGCGGGGCGTGGCCAGGGTCAGGTAGGCGAGGACAGCGAGGCGCTTGGACTGCGCCGCGACCGCGTCCAGGGGGTTCCCCGCCGAGTCGGTCACGCTCGCCGTGCCCAGAGTCCACAACCGGATCATCCCTGTCGTCCCCCAGGTTCCAGGTCGGGCGGTGACGGCCCGGTGACGCGCCGCGCTCACCTTGGTCGGCAAAGCCTACCGCCCCGAGCCGGGGGCGGCAACTCACCCGAACCCCTCGAGTCTGCCACATGCGCCTCCCGTCAGCCGCGTTCCTGATCCTGGCCCTGAATCCGGTACCCCGACCGCGCCGGCCCTCGCCGCCGCCCGTCATGACCCGTACCTACTACATCGCGGCCGACACCGTCCGCTGGGACTACGTGCCGGGGGGCGTGGACCAGCTCAGCGGGCTCCCCTACCAGGACACGGCGTTCTTCCCCGACAGCGCGCCGCACGCGATGTCGACCGCGTATCTCAAGATCCTGTACCGGGAGTACACGGACAGCACCTTCCGCACCCTAAAGCCTCGGCCGCCGGAGTG
>DATMOQ010000284.1:0-8687 GCA_035568195.1 Gemmatimonadales bacterium | reverse complement strand
CGCCATCTGACGCGCTAGCGGCCCGCGCCCGGCGCCGGCTTGGCCGCGAGGGTGAGCAGATCCTGCGGGCTCTTGGCCTTCCGCGCCAGTTCCAGGGCACGACCCACTTGCCGGTCGTCCCCGATGCGCCGGTGGAACTCGCCGATCCGGCCGAAGCTGTAGCGCGCCACCTCGTACCCGATCTCCTGCCGGAACAGCTCGCGGGCGCCTTCGAGGACGCCCGGCGGGAAAGTCACGCCGCGGGCCTTCAGACGCTGTACCACGTCGTTCGCCATCGCGTCGGTCACCTGAAAATCGGCGCTCGACACGAGGTGGTGCACCTTGGCGTCCACCGCGTACCCGGAGAGGACGTCGGCGTAGATCGGAGCCTTGGCGCCGATCGCCTTGTTGAACGTCTGCTCCGGGGCGGTGAAGGTGTCCACCGCAACGAACAGATCGGGGCGAATCCCGCCGCCGCCGTACTCGACGCGGCCACCGTCGGTGTGATAGACCTGCGTAGAGTCGATCTTGCTGCTGTCGCGCCCATGGGACGCCGCAATCACCAGCGCCGCCTGATCCTCTTCACTCTTCATGGTCCGCTGGATGGTGCGGCCGCTGGGCGTGAACCACCGGGCCGTGGTCAGCTTCAGCGCGGTCTCCGGCGTCAGCTGCCACACCTGCTGCACCAGGCCCTTGCCCCACGTGGGGCTGCCCACCACCAGCGCCCGGTCATGATCCTGCAGCGCGCCGGAGATGATCTCCGCGGCGCTTGCGGTGAATCCGTTGACCAGGACCACGATGGGGAGATTGGGCCACTTCTGCGGGGACTTGTCGTGGTAATCGGCGTTCGAGCCGGGCCCGCGCCCCTTGGTGGCGACCACTTCCTGTCCCGGATTGAGGAACAGATCGGTGACGCCCACTCCCTGCTGCAGCGAGCCGCCCGGGTTACCCCGGAGGTCGTAGATCAGGGCCCGCATGCCGGCGCGGCTCAGGCTGTCCACGGCGACTTCCATCTCGTGCGCCGAGGAGTCGCTGACCGGGCTCATGGCGATGTAGCCGACGTGGTCGTCGAGCATCATCGCGAGCCCCACCGAGCGGACGTGAATCTTGGCGCGGGTGATCTTGAAGGTCATCGGCTGATCCACGCCGGGCCGGTGCACGGTCAGCGTCACCGTGGTCCCCGCGGGACCGCGCATCTTCTTGAAGACGTCGTCCTGCTTCCAGCCGGCGGTGGATTGCCCGTCGAGCTGGGTGATCTCGTCCCCTCCCTGGAGCCCGGCCCGCTCCGCGGGCGTCTCCGGCAGGGGCGCGACCACCGCGACCGAGTTGTCCCGCACCTCGAACTGGAAGCCCAGGCCGCCGTAGTCCCCCGAGATCTGCTCGGTGAGCTCGTGGAAATCGTCGGGCTTGAGGTAGACCGAATAGGGGTCGTGGAGCTGGTCGATCAGACCGTCGATGGCCATGCCGTAGAGCTTGCCCTCGTCGATCGAATCCACGTAGAAGTCGGCGACGTGGGCGAGGATGTCGTCGAACAGCCGCGCCTGCTGATAGACCGAGCCCGCGGGCACGGTATCCCGCTGCAGCAGCCAGCCGCCGGTGACCAGGGCGCCGACGCCGACGGCGGCGATGATTGCGATGTTTTTGCCCTTCATGAGATTCCTCGCGGTGAAAGCGCGGAGGCCGCCGTCACTTCCTTCCAGGCGGCCTCCAACACGACCGGCTTGGTCCGGGTGGCATCGAGATGCACCACCCCGGGCCCCGCCGCCTTCCGGTACGCCTCGAGCACACGGGCATGAAAAGCGTCGCTCTCGCGCTCGATGCGGTCCTGCTCCTTCCGGGCTTTGCGCTGCCGCTCGCGGCCGACGTCCACCGGCACGTCGAGCACCAGCGTCAGATCGGGCGTGAGACCGCCGGTGGCGATCGTGATCGCCGCCTGCACGGCCTCGGCCGGCAGTCCCCGGCCCGCCACCTGATAGGCGCGCGTGGACAGATCGAACCGGTCCGCCAGCACCACCTGTCCGCCGGCCAGCGCGGGCCGGATCTGCCGCTCCACCAGGTCGGCGCGGGCGGCGAGATACAGGAACAGCTCCGACGCCGCCGAGAGATCGTGGCGGGACTTGAGCACGATCTTCCGCGCCGCCTCGGCCACCACGGTGCCGCCGGGCTCCCGCACCGTGAGCACCTGTCGTCCGTCGGCGAGGAGCCGCGCGGTCAGGCCACGCACCAGCGTGGACTTCCCGGCGCCCTCGGGCCCCTCCACCACGATGAACAACACTACCCGAGCGTGATGATGGGGCTGGCCGAGCCCTTCTTGATCCCTTCGAAAATACGCTCGTTGACCTTGGCCATGAGCTTCTCGAAGTTGGCCTGAGCGGCCACGACCTGCTGGTACACCGGATGTCCCTGGACGGCGTGCAGGGCGCGGTCGTACGCCTCCACCTGCTCCTTGGCGGGCTCGACCCCGGCCTGGGCCCCGCGCTCGATGTCGACCGCCAGGCGCTCGACCTCGGCCAGCTGCTTGAGGACTTCCTGGTCCTCCCGCATCCGGTCGTTGGCGCGCTTCAGCGCTTTGTATTCCTCGGTCTGCCCGAGCAGCCGTCCCAGCTCCTGCGCCTTGTCGTCGATCACACATCCTCCCCGGGGAAAGCCAGCGCGAACCGCGGCCGGCCGAACAGATCATCGTGAATCCCGATACGGCGCCATCCGCTTTCATGCGCCAGGCTCCGGACCAGGGCCCCGCGCCGCTCGTCGATCTCGAACGCGAGGAGGCCCCCCCGCTCGAGCAGCGGCGCCGCCCCCGCCAGGAGCGCACGGGTGGCATCGAGACCGTCCGCGCCGCTCACCAGCGCCTCGCGGGGCTCGAACGCCCGCACCGACGGCTCCAGCGCGTCGTACTCCCCCTCGGTGAGGTACGGCGGGTTGGACACGATCACGCGATAGCGGGCCCCCGCGAGCGGCGACAGCAGGTCCCCTTCCCGTACGTCCACCGGCACTCGCGGCGCCACGCGCGCTACGTTCTCACGGGCCAGCGCCGCCGCCTGTGGGGAACGTTCCGTCGCCACGACTCCGGCAAAGTCTCCTTCGGCCGCCAGGGCCAGCGCGATGCACCCCGTCCCCGTCCCGACGTCCGCCGCCAGACCGCGCGGGCTGGCGGCGCGGTTTCCGGCCCATTCCAGCACGAGACCCACGAGGCCTTCGGTTTCAGGACGCGGAATGAGCGCCCGCGCGTCCACCAGAAGATCGAGATGCCGGAAGGCCGCGCGCTCCACCGCATACGGAAAGGGCGCGCCGCCCGCCCGCCGCCCCACCGCCGTCCAGAATCGGTCGAAGGCCGCGGCGTCGGCCGCGCCGGCGCGCGTCAGCCAGACGTCTCCCGGCGTGCTGCCCGCCACCGCCGCCCAGAGCGCCGTCGCTTCGCGCTTGGGGTTCAGCACTCCCGCCTGCTGCAGCCGTTCCGTCGCCTTGCCCAGGGCCTCACCCACCGAGCCGGTCGGGCGGGCTTCAGGCACTCATGCGCTCCTTTTCGCCTTCGGTGCGCAGCGCCGTGATCAGCGCGTCCAGGTCCCCGTCCATCACGTCGGAGAGGTTGTGCGTCGTGAAATGGATACGGTGATCCGTCACGCGATTCTGCGGAAAGTTGTAGGTCCGGATCTTCGCGGACCGGTCTCCGGTGCCGACCATAGCGCGCCGGTCGCGGGACCGGGCCGCCTCCTGCTCGGCGATCCTCCGGTCGAGCAGCCGGGACCGGAGGATTTCGAGCGCCTTGATCTTGTTCTGGAGCTGGGATTTCTGGTCCTGACACTGCACCACAAGGCCGGTGGGGAGATGCGTGATGCGCACCGCGCTGTCGGTGGTGTTCACGCTCTGCCCGCCGGGGCCCGACGAGCGGAAGACGTCGATGCGCAAGTCCTTCTCTTCGATGTTGACGTCGACTTCCTCGGCTTCGGGGAGCACGGCCACCGTGGCCGCGGAGGTGTGGATCCGGCCCTGCGCCTCGGTGGCGGGCACACGCTGCACGCGGTGGACTCCCGACTCGTAGCGGAGGGTGCCGTACGCCTTTGGGCCGCGCACCGCGAAGATCGCCTCCTTGATGCCGCCCAGGGTGGCGTCCGACAGCTCGGTGACTTCCACCTTCCAGCGCCGCCGGTCGCAGAACCGCGTGTACATCCGGAAGAGGTCCGCCGCGAACAGGGCGGCTTCGTCTCCGCCGGTGCCGGCCCGGATCTCCACGATGGCGTCCCGGTCGTCGAGCGGATCGGAGGGGACGAGCAGCTCGGCCAGCTCAGTTTCCAGGCGGGCGACCTCCGGACGCAGACGCTCCACATCCGCCCGGGCCAGCTGGGCCAGCTCGGGATCCTTGTCCTGCAGCACCTCACGGGACTGCGAGAGCTCCCCGTTGAGGCGTTCCAGTCGCTCGTGGGTGAGTCGGATGGTGTCGAGGCGGGCGTGCTCGCGCCCGAGCTGCTTCAGTGCCGACTGATTCCGGGCCGTATTGGGGTCGGCCAGAAGACGGGCGACCTCCTCCGCCCGCGCGAGCGCCTGGCGGAGGCGGGTCTCCATCGGTCAGCTCGCGGCCTTGCCCGTCCCGTACTTCTGGCGGAAACGCTCCACGCGGCCGGCCGTGTCGACCAGACGCTGCTTGCCCGTGAAGAAGGGGTGGCACTTGCCGCAGATTTCAACGTTGATCGCGGCTGTGGTCGACCGCGTCACAAAGGTGTTGCCGCACGCGCAGGTGACCACGGCGCGCTGATAGGTCGGATGAATGCCCGGTTTCACAAATACCTGCCCAGATGAAAGGTTACTGGTTTGGAAGCGCGGAAATATAAACGGGGCATGAGGTTGGCGACAAGCGCACTGATTTGACACCCGGTCACCGCCACCGTAAGCTTGCCCGACACCCAAGTCCCGATTCTCACAAAGGATACGCGTGCCGGCCTCCGAGGTCCTGCGCAAGGTTCCGCTGTTCAGCGAGCTGTCCGCGGTCGATTTCCAGCGGGTCCTGGACGTCGCCCGGGAGCGCACCCATCCCAAGAACTCGGTCATCCTGTTCGAGGATGACCCCGGGGATGCCCTGTACGTCGTCTGTGCCGGGCAGGTGAAAGTGGTGCTGATCGGCGAGGATGGCCGGGAAGTCATTCTGTCGGTGCTGGGTCAGGGCGACTTTTTCGGCGAGATGGCCCTGATCGACGACGAGCCCCGGTCCGCGCACGTGATCGCGATGGAGGACTCCACCCTGGTGGTCCTGCGGCGCGAGGATTTTCAGCCGATACTCTCCTCCACTCCAGCCATCGCCATCGCCCTCCTGAAGGAGCTGTCACGACGGCTCCGGCGCGTGGACGAGAAGGTCGGCTCACTGGTGCTGCTGGACGTGAACGGCCGGGTGGCGCGCCTCCTGCTCGAGATGGCGGATGAGACCGGCGGCGACCGCGTCACGCGTCGTCTCACGCATCACACCATCGCCCAGATGATCGGCTCCTCCCGCGAGACGGTCTCCCGCACCATGCGCGAGCTGGTGGAAAAGGGCCTGATCGAGGTGGGCCGGAAGGAAATCCTGGTCAAGAACCGCCCCGCCCTGGCGGAAGCCGCGGGACGGGGGTGAGGCAAGTCACGACCGGGCGGTGAGGTGTCCGCTTGTTGTACGTTGCAGATTTTCCGTAACTTAGCCCTAGGATTACGGTGGCTGATCGCAAGTACTCGGTGACGTTCTGGGGGACGCGGGGATCGATCCCCACCCCCGGCGCCCATACCGCGCGCTACGGAGGCAATACGCCGTGCGTGGCCGTGGAGGGCGCCGGGGGCGGTCTGGTCATCCTGGATGCGGGCACCGGAATCCGGGCGCTGGGCGGGAAGCTGGTGGAACGGCAAAACGGCGCGGTGTCGGCCGAGATTCTGCTGTCCCACGCGCACTGGGACCACATCCAGGGCCTGCCCTACTTCAAGCCATTTTTTTCCCCGGGGAACGCGGTGCGGATCTGGGGATCTCAGCAGGGTGAAGTGTCGCTCGAAGAGATTCTCCGGCAGCAGATGCACCCCGCGGTGTTCCCGGTGCCGCTGGACGCGCTGTCGGCCCGGCTGTCGGTGGAGCACGTGGAGAACGGCGAGTTCCCCGTCGGGGAGTTCAAGGTGCGGTCGATGAAGCTGCGGCACCCGGGAACGACCCTGGGGTATCGACTGACCCCCGCGGCGGGCGGCGCCAGCCTGGCCTATGTGACCGACAACGAGCTCGGTCCGGGCGGGAAGTACGACACCGGCCCGGGATGGCGAAAAGAGCTGGTGGCGTTTCTGAAGGGCGTGGACGTGCTGATTCACGACGCGATGTACACGCCCGAGGAGCTGCGGGAGCACGTCGGCTGGGGACACTCGAGCTACACCGAAGCGGTGGCGCTCGCGGCCGAGGCGGGGATCGGACGTCTCGTGCTCTTCCATCATGAGCCCGACCACGCCGACGGCGACATGGACGACCTGCTGGCGGCGGCGCGCAAGGAAGCGAAGAAACTGGGCGGACCACGGGAAGTGCTGGCCGCGCAAGAAGGATTGCTGCTGACGTTGTGAGCACCCACAAGGGTCTTGGACCCGAGGAGCACGCTATGCGTTCGCGTTCGATACTGGCCGTCCTCGCCGTGGCCGCCGCCGGCGGCTTCGCGGCGCCGGTGGTGGCGCAACAGGCGCCGGCGCCGGACACCCGGTCGGGTGTCGCCGTCTTCGCGTTCGAGAACGGCGGCTCGATGGGGTTGAAGGATCCGATGGACTTCGAAGGGCTGCAGCGCGGCTTCGCCGGGATGCTCATCTCGGAGCTCTCCGCCAATCCCGCCTGGCGGGTGGTGGAGCGCGAGCAGATCCAGAAGCTGACCGATGAACAGAACCTGGGCGCGTCGGGACGGGTGGATGCCGCCACCGCCGCCAAGGTCGGCAAGCTGGTGGGCGCCAAGTACGCCGTCACCGGTTCGTTCATCGACAACATGGGCACCTGGCGGATGGACATCCGGCTCATCAACGTCGAAACGTCCGAGATCACGAAGACCGAGTCCGCCACCGGCTCACAGGACAAGCTGTTCGGGCTCATTTCGGACGTGGCGACGCGTCTGATGAAAGACGTGAACCTCCCCGCCCTGCCCAAGGACGTGGCCACCCAGCGGATGAGCCGCCAGGTGCCCACCGAGGCCCTCACCTTCTATTCCCGCGCGCTGCTCTATCACGACCGCGGCCAGAAGGACAAGGCGGTGGAGATGTATCAGCGCGCCATCGCCGCATTCCCGAACTACACCGAGGCGCAGGAAGGGCTGAAGCGGGAGCAGCAGTCCTGACCGGCCGGTGAACTTCATCGGCCGCCTGGGAAACATCGTGGCGCGCCGGCTCTCCCAGTTGGGAGCGCTGGCGCGCTTCGGCTTTGGAGCCCTGCGGGCGCTGGTGACGCTCCCGGCGGCGGGCCGGGGGGTGGCGTTCCGCGTCACCATGAACCAGATCCGCTTCACCGCCGTCCACGCGGTGGGGCTCATCGTCCTGCTTTCGAGCATCCTGAGCTTCCTGGTGATTTCCCAGGCTGCCCGGGAGCTCGGATCGATCGGGAAGACCGAGTGGCTGGGGACCCTGATGGTGGTCGTGATCGTCCGGGAGCTGGGTCCCCTGGTCACGGCGCTGGTCATCGCGGGCCGCTCCGGCACCGCGATCGCGGCCGAGCTCGCCACCAACCAGGTGATGGGGGAGGTCCGCGCCCTCGAAGGCATGGGCATCGATCCCCGCCAGTATCTCGTGGCCCCCCGCTTCGTCGGCGCCATGGTAAGCGTCTTCATCCTGATGGTGCTCTTCGACGTCGTCTCCGTGGTGGGAGGCCTGTCCGCCGCTACCTTCAACGGCATGGCGGCGGGCCGGTACATGGACGTCGTGCTCCAGGCCCTCACCCTGCGCGATGTGTGGCTCACGGTCGCAAAAGCCCTGGCCTTCGGACTGGTCGTGGGCATCGTGCCGAGCTTCTACGGACTGGGGGTCCGGCGCGGACCGACGGAGATCCCGATCGCCACCAGCCGCGCCACCGTCTCCTCGATCGTCGGCATCTTCCTCGGCGCCGCCCTCTTCGGATGACCCGATGACCGCCCGTCCATCCCAGTACGGCGGCGCGCCCCTGGTCTACGAGCAGGTCTTGCTGTCGCCCCGCGCGGCCACGCCGTTCACGCTCACGGTCGAGCGGGGCGAGACCGTCGTCGTGCTCGGTGAAGAGGAGGCCGCCATCTCCGCCCTGGGCCCCATGGCCCTCGCGCTGGAAATCCCCCGGGCCGGGCGCGTGCGCGTGCTGGGCACGGACCTCGCGCTGCTTCCCGAGCGCGAACGCTTGGCCTTCCGCCGTCAGGTGGGCTACCTTCCAGCCGGCGACGGCCTGATGCAGAATCTTTCACTGCGGGATAACATCGCCCTGCCCTTGCGGTTCGGCAGCGCCGCGGGGCCTCGAGAGATCGACGGCCGGGTGGACGTGATGATGGCGGCCGGCCGCATCGGCCGGATCGCCGGCCTTCGCCCGGTGCAGGCCAACGAGGAAGAGCGGCGGCGGACCGCCCTGGTGCGGGCGCTGGCCTTCGATCCGTCACTCCTCATCATGGAGCAGCCGTTCGACGGCCTCACGTCCCGGGTGGCGGGAGAGCTCCTGACCCTGGCGCGGGGCGGCGAGCAGGCCGAAGGCGGGCGTCGTTCCGTGCTGATCACCGGCCGGGAGCTGC
>DATMOQ010000283.1:0-13901 GCA_035568195.1 Gemmatimonadales bacterium | reverse complement strand
CCGTGAGCGCGTGCTTCTGGGCGGACAGTGCGGGAAGGGGAAAGAGGGAAACGGAAAACGTGAGTGCCGCAATCAGCGCCAGTGGTCGCATGGATTCTCCAGAGAGTCCCTAACCGACTACCCGCCTAACCGCCTAGTAGTCAGGGTGCGTAATGATCGCTCTGACCAGATCGTCGAACAGCTTCGATTCGGCCGTGACGGTACCGGTCGCGTCGGTATGAACGTTCCAGGAGCACAGCTCGTTCAGCGCCGTGGCTTCTTCGTAAGTCAGGTGAATCACAAATCCGGAGCCCGCGGGCTTCGCGCCGTCGAGCACCCGCTTCAGAACGTCCGGCAGGTGCTTCGCGCCGAGGATGGCGTCCTTCTGCGGGCGGGTAATGGTGAGATCCATGCTCCCTTGCTTTGCGCGTGAGGAGGCGAAATCTTCTCCCGCCCGTCACATCCCGCAACCGGAGAGAGTCGATGCCCCGGACCGAGTTCCTCGCCACCGGTTTCCACGTGCCGGAGCGGATCGTCACCAACGACGATCTATCCCGGATCATGGAGACGTCGGACGAGTGGATCGTCCAGCGGAGCGGGATCAAAACCCGGCACTGGGTGTCCCCGGGCGAGACCGGCGTCAGCCTGGCGGCGGAAGCCTCCCGGCGGGCCCTCGAGGCGGCGGGCCTGACGCCCCAGGACATCGACTGCATCGTCTATTGCACCTGCACGCCCGACCACTTCGAACCCGGTAACGGGGTCTTCCTGCAGCGGGAGCTGGGGGTGGCGGACATCCCGGCCGTCGACGTCCGCAATCAATGCAGCGGGTTCATCTACGGTCTCTCCATCGCCGACGCCTGGATCCGGATCGGCCAGTACCGAAAGATCCTGTTGATCGGGGCCGAGGTGCATTCCCGCGGGCTCGACAAGACCACCCGGGGCCGCGACACCGCGGTGCTGTTCGGAGACGGCGCCGGCGCCGTCATTCTCGGCCCGACCGAAGACGCCGGACGCGGGGTGCTGTCGACTCACCTCTTCTCCGACGGCCGCTACGCCGAGAAGCTGTGGGTGGACGGCCCCGGCCTGGCGCATGATCCCTATGTGTCGGTCGAGATGCTCGAGCAGGGGCTGCACCGCGCGGTGATGGAAGGTCGGGAGGTCTTCAAGTTCGCGTCGGTGAAGATGCCGGAGTCCGTGGCGATCGCGCTGTCCTCCAACGGCCTCACCACCAAAGACCTCACCCTGCTGGTGCCCCATCAGGCGAACCTGCGCATCATCGAAATGGTGCGGCAGGCCGCCGGGCTCTCCGACGGACAGGTTTACGCCAACATCCAGAAGTACGGCAACACCACCGCCGCGTCGATTCCCATCGCGCTGCACGAGGCCCTGCTCGAGAAGCGACTGAAGCGGGGGGACCTGCTGGTGTTGACCGCCTTCGGATCCGGGTTCACCTGGGGGAGTGCCGCGATTCGCTGGTAGTTTTCAACTCATCCAGCCTCCGCCTCGCTTCCAGCCCGCGCTGCGATCCCGCATACCGGTCCGCGAAGCGTGCCAGCTCCACTTTCAGCCGGTCCCGATTCCCCGTCCGGGTGTGGAGATCGATGAGCCCGTTGAACGCGGCCAGCTCCCGGCGCGGGTCCTCGCGGGCATCCCGCACTTCCTTGTAGAGCCGCTCGGCATCGTCGTAGTCGCTCAGCTGCGCAATATCCAGATCGGCGAGACGGAGCCGCGCCTCGAAGTCCTCCGGATGCGCGCGGAGATGGCTCCGGAAATACTCCGCCGCGTCCCTGAACTTCCCGCGCACCGCCAGGGTATCGGCCACAGGATAGGAGGGAGGAGGAGCGATGTTGCCGGCGGCGAAGATGTTGCCCACCAGTCCTGCGGCCGATCGCAGCATCAGCCATTCAGCGGCCCAGCCCACTCCGGCGCCGAAGGCGAAGGCCAGCACAATGCCGGGGAACGAGAGATGACCCGCGGCCCCGAGCCACAGCGAAATCATCCCGCCGATCACCAGGCTGAACCCGGCGATGATCGCCGTCCGGTTGGGGGAGCTGTGCTCGGGACCGCTCAGGAGTCCTCCCCGTCGAGAAAGCGCGGCCGCTCTTCCGCGGTGGGAATCACACAAGCCGGCCCGGGGATCCGGTGCCGGTGACGGGCGATCTGCCGGTACACCCAGTCGCGGATGGGCCGGGGCACAAGCGACCCCGCACCACCCAGCAAACTCCACCCGCCCCCGAGGTAGCGCGCGGCCCGGATCACGGCCGCCGATCGCACCAGAGGAGGTCGCGGCGGCTCGTACCACACCATCGAGTCCGCCCCCTCCAGCTCGGGATGCTCGTCGCGAACCCTCCGCCCGGTGACGCCCGCGAGCGGGGCGAAGCGGAGGTCGTGCCGGGATCCCTCGTGGCGGAGCAGGAACTGCACGCTGCGGGCGCAGAAGCCGCAGGATCCATCATAAAGGAGGATAGGATGATCGGATTGGAACGTGGCCACGTCGCAGATTGCCCGGGAAACGATGCGCCCGCAAGTTCCGTAGGGACGATCGACCCCCGTGGAGGATCACATGCTTGGGCTCATCGTAGGGTTGGCGGCGCTCGGAGGCGGATTCATCGCGGCCCGAAGGTTTGTGCGGCGCAAGCTGCGGTACGTGGATGCCGTCCGGAGTCCGGTGGCGCCCATACTGGCAGGCGTGATCGCCGCCGCCGTGGCGCTTCCTATTGCCATCTTGCCAGTAGTCACCGTCGTGACCGCGCTGGCCTTCGGTGTGGGTGTGGGCACGGGTGTCGCGTCGGGCCGGAAAGCCCTTCCTCCTTGAAACCTCTCGAATCCTCAGTCTTTCATTAATGGGGACGGAATTGCAGATTGGGGCACCCGTCCGCCCTCGACCACTTTCCGAGAGGTAGCCCCATGCTTCGAGCGACCGCCGTCGTCCTGCTCGGTGCCACACTGGCCGCCCCGATCGCCTCCGCCCAGAGCCGGTGGGAGGATCAAGTCGCCACCTACATCAAGCGCGCGGCGCACGTTCTGGAAGACAACGGCTACGCGCGAACCCAGTCGCCCTACACCGGGACGCTGCGGGAAGGCGAGTCCGAGGACCTCACCATCACACTCCACGCCGGCTCCACCTACGCCATCGTGGGAGTGTGCGACAACGACTGCACCGACCTGGACTTCCGCCTCTTCGATGCCGACGACAACGAGGTCGACTCGGACCTGAAAACCGACGACTACCCCCTGGTGAAGGCGACCCCATCGGAGACGATGCGGTATCGACTGAAGGTCATCATGGTGGCCTGCAAGACGTCGCCCTGCTTCTACGGAGTCGGCGTATTCAGTAAGTAGGCGCTAGGTCGCGAACGGTCCCCGGACGTTGGCGGGTTGAAACTCCACCACCTCCGGGGACGCCACTCCCGCCTGCACGTACGGATCCGACGCCAGAACCCGATCGAGAGTCTGCCGGTCGGGCGCGGTGGCCACCAGCACGCCGCCCACGGGCGGTGAGCGCCGTGCCCAGGCCACGATGATCCCCCGCCCCGACGCCTGTTCCAGATGGGCGAGGTGCGCGGCCCGGACCTGGTCCACGTCGGCCACGGGCTTGGTGTAGTGCATCAGGACGACGAAGAGCATCGTGACCTCGTAGCCCGGACAGCTCCGGACCGGCAGCGGAGGGTAACGGGTGAAACGCGGGTCCGATTCGGCCCGGCCGCACCGGTAGAACGTCGAGCCCCGGCGGTTGGTGGACGTCCTGGCCCAGCGGCACGTGAGGCAGAGTCCCACGGTGTCCCGAAGCGCCATGAGGGGAATATCGGGTGCGGGGGCGCTACGTCGCTATGGCGCCGCGGGCTGGGGGTGTCAGATTCTACGGACATGACGGTCCCTCCCGGCTCCGCCGACATCCCCCAGGAGCTGCTCGCCGATTACCGGCGCGCGGTGGCCGCACAGGTGGCCGCCATCAAGGCCTGCGCCGACCGCCTGGACCAGAACCCCTCCGATCGCGAAGCCCTCGAGTTCTTCCGGCGGGAAGTGCACAAGGTGCGGGGCTCGGGAGGGTCATACGGGTTCCCGGACGCGTCGGAGCTGGCGGCCTCGATGGAAGAGACAGCCAAGGACTGGATCGCGCACGCCGACGAGGTACGGATGGATCGGGGTGCCGTCGCCCGCTGGTTCACGGATCGCCTGGCGGAGGTCGTGACCCCCGACCCAACGGAAAGCCCGTCTCCGCCCGCGGGCCGGCAGCTCGAGGGCGAGGCCACCGTTCCCGAAGTCATCTGCATCGAAGACGACCGCTCGCTGGCCGAGCTGCTCGCCTACGGCCTCGCGAGCCGCGGCTATCGCTACGCGACCTTCGGTAACGGCGCCGAGGCGCTGGAGGCGCTCCTCGCCATGAACACGGGGGGACGGCGACCGATCGTGCTCCTGGACGTGGATCTCCCCGGCCTCGACGGCTTCTCCCTCTTCGAGCGGCTCGAGGCCGAGCGGCCCGGCGTGTATCGGGTGGTCTTCACCAGCGTCCACAGCCTGGAGGAGGAGCAGATGCGGGCGCTCGAGGCCGGAGCGCTCGACTATCTGATCAAGCCCCTCAGTCTCCGGGTGGTGCTGGAGAAAATCCGGCGTTGGGTGGGGAGGTGAACGCCCGGCATCTGGTCGTGCTGGCGGCGGTGATTCAGGGGGCATTCGTCGTCGCCCTGCTGGCGCTCATCGTGGTCAATCGCTGGTTCCGGCTGCGGCGGCGGGCGGCGGTGCTGCCCCGACGCGAAGCGACCGAGCAGGCGTTCCGCCGCTGGGCCGCCGGCGACGGCGGAGTGAACGACGTCGCCCGCGCCCTCATCAGCCTCCCCGCGCCGATCGCGGTCGAGCGCCTGGCGGCGTGGAACTCACTGGTGCCGCTGGACCGCTGGCCGGCGCTGGCCCAGGCACTGGGTCGCGCCCCGTGGGGCGCGCGCCTGCGCCGGGCGGCGCGGTCCCGCCGCTGGTGGAAGCGGCTGCAGGCCGCGCGCTACCTGGCCGCCACCGGCGTTCCCGCCGACACGCCCGCGCTCGCCGCCCTCATCAAGGACCCCCACCCCGCCGTGCACCTGGCCGCGGTCTCCGCGCTCCATCACATGAGCGCGCCCGAGCTGGCCGAAGCCGCCATCGACCAGCTGCCGCACCTCCCCGTTCACGTCGGATCGTATTTCGCGTCCGCGCTGCGCCGCGCCCGGGCCGTCGCCGTCCCCCTGCTCGACCGGCGCCTCGCCAACCCGGATGACCCGGCCCTGGCCCGCATCGCCGAATACGCGGCCCGCCTGCAGGAGCCGTCGCTGCGCGCGCGATTCACGGCGCTGGCCCGGCACCCTAACCGCGAGGTCCGGGCGCAGGCCGCCCGTGCGCTGGGCAGCCTCCCGCACGCGGAGTCGCAGGCGGCGCTGCTTGCGCTGCTGACCGATGAGGCGTGGGTGGTCCGAGCCCAGGCGGCTCGGGGGCTGGGCCTCCTCTCGGCTCCGGTTGCACTCGCGGGCCTGCGCAAAGCCCTCCGCGACCCCGAGTGGTGGGTGAGGCTGCGGGCCGCGCTCGCGCTCACCCGGTTCGGGGGCGCGGGACGGGACGCGCTGGTACAGGAAGAGCGGGGGCCCGACGCGGGGGCGCGCAACGTCACCGAGCTGGTCCTGGGCCTCTCGCCCCAGGCGCTGGCGGAGTACGCGACGTGACGACCCTGATTCACGGCGCCGAGGCCCTGATCCTCGTCTACTTCCTGGCCCTCAACTCGTTCTACGGGCTGCTGCTCCTGCTCTCGATCCCCGAGGTCTGGGAGCAGACCCGTCTGGCGGAAGACGAGGACCTCCAGAAGCTGATGCTGTCGGACGCCCTCCCGCCGCTCACCGTCATGGTCCCCGCGTACAATGAAGGGGAGACCATCGAGACGAGCGTCACGGCGATGCTCACCCTGGAGTACCGCCAGTACGAAGTGGTGGTGGTGAACGACGGCTCCAAGGACGATACGCTCGCGAGGCTGCGGGAGGCCTTCGAGCTGTACGAAGTCCCGAGGATCTACCCCGAGACAATCATCACGAAGCCCGTCAGGGCCGTGTACCGCTCGCGGACCCGCACCCGCCTCACCGTGATCGACAAGGAGAACGGCGGAAAGGCGGACGCGCTGAACGCCGCCATCAACGCGTCGCGGTACCCCCTCGTGATCGCGGTCGATGCCGACACCCTCATCGAGCCGGACGCCCTCCTCCGGCTCACGCGCCCGTTTCTCCTGGGGGGCAACGTCGCGGCCGTCGGGGGCACCATCCGCGTCGCCAATGATTGCAAGGTGGAGCACGGCCGGGTCCTGGACCCGCGCGTGCCGCGCCACTTTCTGGCGGGCGTGCAGGTGGTGGAGTACCTCCGCGCGTTCCTGTTCGGACGGCTGGGATGGAACCGCCTGGGCGGAAACCTCATCATCTCCGGGGCCTTCGGGTTGTTCCGGCGCGAATACCTGCTCGTCATCGGCGGGTACCAGACCAGCAGCGTGGTGGAGGACATGGACGTGGTGATCCGGCTCCACCGGCACCTGCGCGGGAAGAAAATCCCGTATGTCATGCCGTTCATCCCCGACCCCGTGGCCTGGACCGAAGTCCCCGTCACCACCACCGTTCTCGGGCAGCAGCGGGAGCGCTGGCATCGGGGGCTGATCGCGTCGCTCTGGACCTACCGGGACATGCTGTTCAACCCCAGGTACGGGCAGGTGGGGCTGGTGGCGGTGCCGTTTTACTTCTTCGGCGAAATGCTGGCGCCGGTGGTGGAGCTGATGGGTTACGTCGTCGCGATCCTGGCGGTGGTAACGGGGCGGGTGGACTTCACCTTCGCGCTCCTCTTCTTCTTGTTCGCCTGGGGCCTCGGGTTGTGCCTCTCCATCTGGGGCGTGGTCCTGGAGGAGACGAGCTTCAGGAAGTACCGCCGGTTCGGCGATCTGGCCCGGCTGCTGCTCTTCGCGGCCCTGGAGAACTTCGGATACCGTCAATGCACCGTCTGGTGGCGGCTTAAGGCGTTCTGGGCGGCGTGGCGCAAGCGGAAGACGTGGGGAGAGATGACGCGGACCGGGTTCGGCGGACCGCGCCAATCCCGCCTCTACGCCCAATCCCCGAGCGGTATGTGGCAGAAGGTGGAGTAGATTGAGCCATGGCTGAGCTGAACCCGCAGATCTCCCTCACCCTCAACGGCGAACCGGCGCAGGTGGCCTTCGCCCCGCACAAGACGCTGCTCGAAGTCCTGCGCGAGGACCTGGGGCTGACCGGCACCAAGCACGGATGCGAGCTGGGAGAATGCGGCACCTGCGCGGTGCTTGTGGACGGCGTTCCGGTCCTTTCCTGCCTGGTCCTGGGACTCACCTGCGCGGGGAAATCCGTCAAGACGGTCGAGGGCATGGCAGAGGGCGCACGTCTGCACCCGCTCCAGGAGGCCTTCGCCGACCTGGGCGCCGCTCAATGCGGCTACTGCACGCCGGCGATCCTGCTGGTGGCCGAGGCGCTCCTCGCTGCGAACCCGAGTCCCACACGGGACCAGATCAAGGACGCGCTGGCCGGCAACCTCTGCCGCTGTACCGGCTACATCAAGATCTACGAAAGCATCGAGCTGGCCGGGGCCCGGATGCGGGGCGAGAAGGCCGAGCCGTCTCGGGAAGCGATGTATGGGCGCCGATAGGCCTCTTCGTGTGGTCGGAAAAGCGCACCGCAAAGTGGACGCCGTCGGCAAGGTGACGGGGACGCTCCGCTTTGCCGACGACCTCACGCTGCCCCGGATGCTCTACGGCAAGCTGCTCCGCTCCCCCCACCCGCACGCCCGCATCGTTTCGATCGATACCACGAAGGCCCTCGCGCTCGACGGCGTGAAGGCCGTGCTGACGGGCAAGGACACGCCCATCCCCTTCGGCATTCTCCCGGTGAGCCAGGACGAGCACGCCCTCTGCCCCGACCACGTACGGTTCGTCGGAGATCCCGTGGCGGCCGTGGCCGCCACCACCGAGGAGACGGCCACGGCCGCGCTCGACCTCATCGACGTGAAGTACGAGCTCCTGCCGAGCATCTCGTCTCCCGAGGACGCCCTCGCGATGCCGGAGCCCAGGATCCACGACTACGGGGACTCCGGCAACCTTCACAAGCTCATCAACCTCGAATTCGGAGACGTCGAAGAAGGATTCGCCGAGGCCGCTCACGTCAGGGAAGACCTGTTCTTCTTCGAGGGGAACACCCACCTCCCGATGGAGCAGCACGCCGCGTTGGCCGAGTGGTCGGCGGACGGGAAAGTGACGGTGTGGAGCTCGACACAGACGCCGCATTACGTGCACCGCGCGTTGGCCAAGGTGCTGGAGCTGCCGCCGGCGCGGATTCGCGTGATCGCCTGCCCCAACGGCGGCGGCTTCGGGGGCAAGAGCGCCCCCTTCAGTCATGAGATCGTGGTCGCCAAACTGGCGATGGCCACCGGACGGCCCGTGAAGATCACGCTGACCCGTGAAGAGGTGTTCTACTGCCACCGCGGCCGTCACCCCGTGCTGATGTGGGTGAAGACGGGCGTGAAGAAGGACGGCGGGATCACGGGGATGCACTTCAAATCGCTGCTGGACGGCGGCGGCTACGGCTCGTACGGCGTCGCGAGCACCTACTACACGGGCGCGCTTCAGACCGTCACTTATCAGGTCCAGCGCTACAAGTTCCAGGGCGCCCGGGCCTTCACCAACAAGCCGCCCTGCGGACCCAAGCGCGGGCATGGCACGCCCCAGCCGCGCTTCGCGCTCGAGGTTCACCTCGACAAGATCGCTGAAGACCTGAAGCTCGATCCCGCCGAGCTGCGGCTGAAACACCTGGTGCCGCCCCAGTCCCTCACCGCCAACTATCTGCGGGTGGGCTCCATGGGCCTGGGTCCGTGCATCGAGAAGGTGGTCCAGGGGTCCGATTGGAAGAAGAAGTTCCGGAAGCTGCCGCTCGGAAAGGGCGTGGGGCTCGCGTGCTCGTCATATATCTCCGGCGCCGGTCTGCCCATCTACTGGAACAACATGCCGCACTCAGGCGTGCAGCTGAAATGCGACCGGGGGGGCGGCGTCACCGTCTTCTGCGGCTCGACCGACATCGGCCAGGGCTCGGACTCGATTCTCGCCTACATCACGGCCGAGGTGCTGGGCATCGATCCCTTCGACATCCGCGTGGTCACGGCCGACACGGACCTGACACCGGTGGACCTGGGCTCCTACTCGTCGCGGGTCACGCTGATGAGCGGTAACGCGGCCCTCCAGGCGGCCGAGCGGGCGCGGGAA
This sequence comes from Gemmatimonadales bacterium, assembly GCA_035568195.1. GTDB lineage: Bacteria > Gemmatimonadota > Gemmatimonadetes > Gemmatimonadales > GWC2-71-9 > 40CM-2-70-7. The sequence continues at coordinate 4,651 of DATMOQ010000283.1, read as the reverse complement.
ATAATCGCCCCGCATGCCGCCACCAAGCTCAAGATCCCCGTTGCCGAGCTGGTATTCGCGGGTGGGCGGGTGTTCCACGCCGCGGATCCTGAAACGGGGATGACGTTCGCCGAGGCGGTGCAGGCCGCCGAAGCGGCGGTCGGCACCGTGGGCACCGTCGGATCCTATACGCCTCCCAAGAGTCCGGGGCGGTACCGGGGCGCCGGAGTCGGCCCCTCCCCCGCCTACTCGTACAGTGCGGCGGTGGCCGAGGTGGACGTCGATCCGGAAACGGGGATCGTACGTGTGCCGAAGATCTGGGTGGCGCACGATGTGGGACGCTGCATCAACGCGGCGACGGTCATCGGGCAGGTCGAGGGTGGCGTATACATGGGGCTGGGCGAGGCCCTCATGGAGGAGATGTCGTACCGCAGCTTCAGTGGGAACGTGGTGCACAAGATTCCGAGCCTGCTCGAGTACAAGAGCCCCACCACGCTCGAGATGTGTGACGTGGTGACGTACATCATCGAAGACCCTGATCCCAACGGACCCTTCGGCGCCAAGGAAGTGGGCCAGGGACCGCTCCTGCCGGTCATGCCGGCGGTGGTCAACGCGGTCTACGACGCGGTGGGCGTCCGCGTGGACGAGATCCCCGTGACTCCCGAGAAGGTGCTCAAGGCTCTGAAGAAGAAGGCGAAGGGCGAGGCGGCTCGGGTGGGGCCCGACAAGTTCCCCGAGGTGCCCTGGCCCGAGCCCACCCGCGTCGCGACTCCCTGGGAGGGGGGCGACGGGAAGGGCGAGGCGGTCACGGCCCAGGCTCCGGAGCGGCAGCACTAGCGACACCCCGGGGGTGTGCGTACCCCTCCCCCTCCAACGTCTCTCCTCGGCACCCCTACGGGAGAGATTCATGCTGCACCGCTACGGATTCGCATTCCTCGCCGCCGTCCTGGCCCTGCCCCGGGCCACGGCCGTGGATACCGGCGCGATCGACGGCCACGTCCGGAACGCCTCGGGCCAGCCGCTCGCCCGGGCCCAGGTGTTGGTGGTCGGGACGGCGCTCGGGGTCGTGACCAATGACTCGGGCTACTATTTCATCAGTCGCGTCCCGACCGGCACCTACACCCTCCGGGCCCAGTTCATCGGGTACACGCCCACCGAAGTCGTCGGAGTGAAGGTCACCGCGGGCGCGACGACCACCATCGACGCGACTCTGACCTACTCCGCGCTCACCGTGGCCGGCATCAACGTGGTCGCCGCGGCAAACCCGATCGTGCCGCGAGATGAGGTCTCCAGCAAGACCTCGATCACGACCGGAGCCCTTCGGAGTGGCGAAGCCCACGTGTACGTCGACGGGGCCCCGGCCCGCCTGCCGGTCCAGATGGGAGATGCCCAGTCCGGCGTGATCGGCCCGTGGCGTCAGCGCGAGCCCTGGAACACCGAGTCCTACGGCGTCATCGACGAAAACCCCTTCATCGCCGTCTCGGCCCACCCGCTCTCGACGTTTTCCAGCGACGTGGACCGGGCGTCCTACTCGAACGTCCGCCGTTTCATCAACGAAGGGCAGCTGCCGCCCCGCGATGCCGTCCGCATCGAGGAGCTGGTCAACTACTTCCCCTACGCCTACGCGGAGCCCGAGGGTGACGATCCAGTGGCGATTCACACCGAAGTCGCGGCCGCCCCGTGGAACCGCCGGCACCAGCTGGTCCGGATCGGCATCCAGGCGCGGCGCATCGACCTCGAGAACACGCCGCCGTCGAACCTGGTGTTCCTGATCGACGTGTCGGGCTCCATGGACGAACCCGACAAGCTCCCGCTCCTCAAGTCGGCGTTCCATCTCCTGGTCCGGCAGCTCCGGGCCAAGGATCGGGTGGCGATCGTCGTGTACGCGGGCACCGCCGGACTGGTCCTGCCGTCCACCTCCGGTGCCGAGAAGGAGAGAATCGACCAGGCGATCGACAATCTGGAGGCCGGCGGGTCCACCGCCGGCGGCGCCGGGATCAAGCGCGCCTATGAGGAGGCGGTCGCGAATTTCATCCGCGGCGGCAATAACCGGGTCCTGCTCGCGACCGACGGCGACTTCAACGTCGGGGTGTCGAGTGACGCGGAGATGGTCCAGCTGATCGAGGAAGAGCGGAAGACGGGCGTGTTCCTCACGACCCTGGGCTTCGGCCAGGACAACCTCAAGGATTCGAAGATGGAGCAGATGGCCGACCACGGGAACGGCCAGTACGACTACATCGACAACCTGCTCGAAGCCCAGAAGGTGTTCGTGCAGGAGCTGGGCGGGACGCTCTACACGGTTGCCAAGGACGTGAAAATCCAGGTGGAGTTCAATCCCGCCCAGGTCCAGGGATATCGGCTCTTGGGGTATGAGGACCGCCTGCTACGGGACGAGGATTTCAAGAACGACAAGAAAGACGCGGGGGACATGGGCTCCGGTCACTCGGTCACGGCGCTGTACGAGGTGATCCCGGCGGGCGAGACCGCCGACGTCGACCTGCAGAATCAAGATGCGCTCCGGTACCAGCCCAATCGCGGGCCTGACCCCGAGCCGTACGCCGCCGAGCCCGGGCGTACGCCCAGCGGGGAGATGCTGTTCGTGAAGGTCCGCTACAAGACCCCGACCGGCGAGACCAGCAGGCTCCTGACCCATCCCGTTTCGGCCACCGCGACTCGCTCGCCCAGTGTGGACTTCCGGTTCCAGGCCGCGGTGGTCGAATTCGCCCTGCTCCTCCGCAAGTCGGCGTACCGCGGGGAGGCGAACATCCGGGACGTCATCGCTACGGCCCGGGAGTCCCTGGGCTCCGATCCTGAGGGGTACCGTTCGGAGTTCGTGCGGCTGGCGGAGGCGGCTCGGAGCATGGTACTCCCGCTGGACGGGGAGGACGACGGGCGTTAAGGTCGGAGTCGAATGCTTCGACTCCCTTCGTTCACGTATCTGGCGCCGGCCACGCTGGCCGACGCCTTGAGATGGAAAGCCGAGGCCGGTCCCGCCGGGATGTATGTCGCCGGCGGGACCGATCTTTATCCGAACATGAAGCGGCGCCAGCAGGTCCCCACCACGGTGATCTCACTCGCCGCTATCCCCGAGCTCCGAAAAGCGTCGAAGACCGCCATCGGCGCGGGGGTGACCCTCTCGGAGCTGGCCGCGTCCGTGCCACCGGAGCTCTCCGCCATCGCGACCGCAGCCTCTTCGGTCTCCACGCCCCTGCTCCGCAACATGGGCACCCTCGGCGGCAATCTCTGCCTCGACACCCGGTGCAACTACTACGATCAGTCGTACGAATGGCGGAAGGCGATTCACTTCTGCATGAAGAAGGACGGCGACACCTGCTGGGTGGCGCCGTCGTCGCCCCGCTGCTGGGCCGTGAACTCATCGGACGTCGCGCCCGTGATGGTCGCGATCGGCGCCGAGTACCGTCTGGTGGGCCCCAAGGGAGAGCGCGTGGTGCCGTCGGCGCGCTTTTATCACAACGACGGGATCAACTACCTCACCAAGCAACCCGACGAAGTGCTGGCCGAAGTGCGGATTCCGGCGCTCGGCGGGTGGGACGCGGTTTATCACAAGCTCCGCCGGCGGGGATCCTTCGATTTCCCCGTGCTTGGCGTCGCGGCGTGGGTCCGCTGGAACGGGCGGTCCGTCGCCGAGGCGCGCGTGGTCCTGGGCGGGGTGGCCAGCTATCCGCAGGAGGTCCCCGAAGCGGGGGCGGCGCTCGTGGGCTCGGCCCTCGAGGATGAGGCGATTGCCAGGGGGGCGGACGCGGCCTTCCGGCCCTCCAAGCCGATGGACAACACCGATTTCGACCTGTCGTGGCGGAAGCAGATGACCCGCGTGTACGTGAAGCGGGCGCTCGAGGAGCTGCGGGGTCGCCATCGCTAGCCCGGCGGCGCCGCAGTCCGGGAAACTCCTCCGCGTCCTGGGACTCGCCTTCGGTCTCGCCATCGGGATCGGCGGGACCATCGGGGCCGGCATCCTCCGCACCCCCGGCGACATCGCGGGCTACCTCCCCAGCGCGGCGTGGATCCTGGGGCTCTGGATCGCGGGCGGGATCTATTGCTTCATCTGCTCGGACGTTTTCTCGGAGCTGGGCACCGCCGTCCCCCGCTCGGGCGGTCTCTACACGTTCGCCCAGCGCGGCCTCGGTAACTTCGCCGGCTTTCTCCTCGGCTACACGGACTGCGCCAGCATCTGCGCCGCCAACGCGGCCCTCGGCATCGTCATCGGGGAGTACCTGGGAGTGCTGGTCCCGGCGATCGCGGGACACGAGGTGCTGATCGCGGGCGTGGTGATTCTCACGCTCGGGGCGCTCAACTGGGCGGGAGTCCGGTGGGGAGCCGCCATCCAGCAGGTCACCACGCTCATCAAGACCCTCGCGTTCGTCGCCCTGATCGTGGCGTGTTTCGCGGTGACGCCCCCGGTCGCGACCGCGGCGGCCGCGGCGCCCGCGTTTCCGACCGGCCTCAAGCTGGCCACCGCGCTGCTGCTCGCCGTGCAGGGCGTGGTATTCACGTACGACAGCTACTACTACGTCATCTACTCGTCCGAGGAGATCAAACAGCCCGGACGGGACATTCCCCGCGCGATTTTCGGCTCGATCGGCCTCGTCGCGGCGATCTATATCCTCCTGAACATCGCGTTCCTGAGGCTCATTCCCCTCGGGGCAATGGCCGG
>DATMOQ010000282.1:0-6119 GCA_035568195.1 Gemmatimonadales bacterium | reverse complement strand
GCTCGAAGTCTGGGTGGAGCGGGACGGCAAGCGTCATCACATGGCGTTCGCCAAGGGGGACACCACCAAGAAGCTCGAGGTGGTGGGCAAAGCGAAATCCACCGGCACCACCGTGTGGTTCAAGCCCGACACGAGCATCTTCACCGAAACCCGCTTCGACTACGCCACCCTGGCCAACCGGCTCCGGGAGCTGGCGTTCCTGAACAAGGGCCTGACCATCACGCTCAAGGACGAGCGTAAGGGCGGGAAGTCGGAGACGTTCTTCTATAAGGGCGGCCTGGTCGAGTTCGTGAAGTGGCTCTTGGGCAACCGGAAGCCGCTGCACCAGAAGGTCATCGCGTTCGAGGCCACCCGCGAGGGCGTCGAAGTCGAAGGCGCCATCCAGTATGACGACCAGTACGGAGAGAACACGTTCACCTTCGTGAACAACATCAACACCCACGAAGGCGGCACGCACCTCACCGGCTTCAAGTCGGCCCTCACCCGTACCATCAACGAGTGGGCCAAGAAGGACGGGCTCCTCAAGAAGGAAGAGTTCACCCTCTCCGGAGACGACGTCCGCGAGGGCCTCACCTCCGTGATTCACGTGAAGGTGAAAGATCCCCAGTTCGAGGGGCAGACCAAGACCAAGCTCGGCAACTCCGAAGTCGAAGGCATTGTGAAGAGCGTGGTGAACGAGGCCCTGGGCGACTTCTTCGACAAGAATCCGAGCGTGGCCCGCGCCATCATCGCCAAGGCGATCAGCGCCGCCCGGGCCCGCGAAGCGGCCCGGAAGGCCCGCGAACTGGTGCGGCGCAAGAACGCGATGGAAGGGAGCCTCCTCCCCGGGAAGCTGGCCGACTGCTCCCTCACCGACCCCTCCCTCTGCGAGATGTACCTGGTCGAGGGCGACTCGGCCGGCGGCTCCGCCAAACAGGGACGGGACCGGAGCTTCCAGGCCATCCTCCCGCTCCGCGGGAAGATCCTGAACGTCCAGAAGGCCCGGATCGACAAGATCCTCTCCAACGAGGAGATCCGGACCATGATCACCGCCATCGGCACCGGGGTGGGCGAGGACTTCAAGATCGAGGACGCCCGGTACCACAAGATCATCATCATGACGGACGCCGACGTGGACGGCGCGCACATCCGCACCCTGCTCCTGACCTTCTTCTACAAGGAAATGAAAGCGCTCCTGGACGCAGGCTACATCTACATCGCCCAGCCGCCCCTCTACCGGGTGGCGAAGGGTAAAGAAGAGTTCTACGCCTACGACGAGAAGGAGCGGGACGGCTACGCCAAGCGCCTGGGCGGGGGCGAAGAAGCCAAGACCAACATCATGATCCAGCGGTACAAGGGCCTGGGCGAGATGAACCCGTCCCAGCTCTGGAAGACCACGATGGACCCGGCCGCGCGGACCATCCTCAAAGTCACAATGGAAGACGCGCTCGAGGCTTCCACCCTGTTCGAAACCCTGATGGGGGACGAAGTGGAGCCGCGGCGGAGATTCATCGAAGAGAATGCCAAGTTCGTGAGGAATCTGGACGTCTGAGCGATGGCAGCCGCCATCATCGTCGTCCTGCTCGTCCTCGCCGCCCTCGCCTGGCTGATTTTCGGCGGCGGGGACGATCCCGATACGGCTGCGAATCCCGACGTCGATCGCGACGAGCTGGCCGAGGCCGAAGCCGAAGTGCGTGACGCGCCTGATCCCGACAGCGTCCGCGATTGGGGACCCGGCGCGCCGAAAGACCGCCCGCCCCATCCCGACTCACGCTAACCCCAGAGTTCCATGGCGAATCCGCAGTACATCTACACGATGGCCGGTGTGGGCAAGGTGGTCCCGCCCTCACGCCAGATCCTGAAGGACATCTACCTCTCCTTCTTCCCCGACGCCAAGATCGGCATCCTGGGATCGAACGGCGCGGGCAAGAGCTCCCTGCTCAAGATCATGGCGGGCGTGGACCATGACCACCTGGGCCAGGCCAAGCTCGCCGACGGCTGCACCGTGGGCTTCCTGCAGCAGGAGCCCCTGCTCGACGCGAAGAAAGACGTGCGGGGCAACGTGGAAGAGGGGCTGTCCCACATCCGCGATCTCCTGGTCCAGTTCAACGACATCTCGGCCAAATTCGCCGAGCCGATGTCGGATGACGAGATGGCGGCACTCCTCGAGAAGCAGGGGACGCTCCAGGAGCGGATCGACCACCTGGGCGCGTGGGAGCTCGACAACAAGATCGACGTCGCAATGGACGCCCTCCGGCTCCCGCCGGGAGACGCGGACGTCACGAACCTGTCGGGCGGCGAGAAGCGCCGCGTGGCGCTGTGCCGTCTCCTCCTCACCCAGCCGCAGCTGCTCCTCCTCGACGAGCCCACCAACCACCTCGACGCCGAGTCGGTGGCGTGGCTGGAGCACCACCTGCACACATACCCCGGGTGCGTGATCGCCGTGACCCACGATCGCTATTTCCTCGACAACGTGGCCGGCTGGATCCTCGAGCTCGACCGGGGCGAGGGCATTCCGTGGAAGGGGAACTACTCGTCGTGGCTCGAGCAGAAGGAAAAGCGGCTCGCCACCGAGGAGAAGCAGGCGTCGGCCCGGCAGAAGACGCTCCAGCGCGAGCTCGAGTGGATCCGGATGGCCCCGCGGGCCCGGCAGGCCAAGTCCAAGGCCCGCATCACCGCGTACGAGCAGCTGGCCTCCGAGGAAGAACAACGGCGCGAGGACACGGCGGAAATCCTGATCCCCGTGCCCCCCCGGCTGGGCGACGACGTCGTCACCGCCAAGGACCTCACCAAAGGGTTCGGCGACCGGCTGCTTTTCGAGAACCTCAACTTCACTCTGCCCCGCGGCGGCATCGTCGGCATCATCGGTCCGAACGGCGCCGGCAAGACCACGCTGTTCCGGATGATGGTCGGGCAGGAGAAGCCGGACGGCGGCACACTCCACGTGGGCCAGACGGTCCAGATCGCCTACGTCGACCAGAGCCGCGAAGCCCTCGGCGCCGACAAGTCGGTCTACGAAGAGATCTCGGGCGGGCAGGACAACCTGATGTTCGGCAAGCGCTCCGTGAATGCCCGCGCGTACTGCGCGTCGTTCGGCTTCCGCGGTGCGGACCAGCAGAAGAAAGTCGGCGTGCTCTCGGGGGGCGAGCGAAACCGCCTGCACCTCGCCAAGCTCCTGAAGAGCGGCGGGAACGTCCTGCTCCTCGACGAGCCGACCAACGACCTGGACGTGGACACCCTGCGGGCGCTGGAAGACGCGCTGATGCGCTTCGCCGGCTGTGTGGTAGTGATCAGCCACGACCGGTGGTTCCTGGACCGGATCGTGACGCACATCCTGGCCTTCGAGGACGACGGCGAGGTGCGCTGGTTCGAGGGGAACTTCCAGGACTACCATGCGGACCTGATCAAGCGCAAAGGGGCCGACGCCGACCGCCCCCACCGCCTGAAGTACCGGAAGCTGGTGCGCGGCTAGGCGCCCGCCTTGCCCAGCACCTCTACGCCGGACTTCGTCACCCGGTGGGAAATGAGGGGGAGCGGCTTCTCCTTCAACTTGTCCCCGATCACGATGGCCTGCGTCAGGGAGTCGAACCCCAGCTTGATCCCGGCGGGGTCCTTGGCGAACACGGACGCGATGGGCTCCCCCGCCAGGACCTTGTTCCCCGGCTTGACGGTGATCACGAAGCCCACCGTGGGGTCCACCACATCCTCGACTTTGGTCCGCCCGCCACCCAGCTGGACCACCGCCCGCCCGATGATCCGGGGATCCACCCGCTGCACCACGCCGGTGGCCGGAGCGAGGAACACTTCCACGGCGCCGGCCTGCGGCAGGACCGACGGATCCTCGAGGATTTTGGGGTTACCGCCCTGCGCCTCGATGATCTGCTCGAACTTCTCCGCCGCGAGCCCCGACCCCAGCACCGATTCGAGCTTCTTCCGCGCCTTCTTGGCCGTGGTCTCCACCTTGGCCTGCAGCAGCATCTCCACGCCGAGCGCGTAGGTCACTTCCATCAGGTCCTCCGGCCCTTCGCCGCGCAGCGCGAGCATCGCCTCTTCGGTCTCCAGCGCGTTCCCGCACGCGCGCCCCAGCGGGCGATCCATGGCTGTGAGCAGCGCCACCGTGGGGCAGCCGCGATCCTCACCGAGGGCGATCATGGTCTGAGCGAGCTCCAGGCCCTTTTCGGTGGGAGGGAGAAACGCCCCGCTCCCGTGCTTCACGTCGAGCACCAGGCCCGTCAGCCCTTCGGCCAGTTTCTTGGACATGATGCTCGCGGCGATGAGCGGAATGGCTTCGACGGTGCCGGTCACATCCCGCAGCGCGTAGAGGCGCTTGTCGGCGGGCGCGATCTCGGGCGTCTGTCCCATCAGCGCGCAGCCGATCTTCATCACCTGCGCCTTCGCCTCGGCGAGCGAGAGGCCGGTGCGGAATCCGGGGATGGCTTCGAGCTTGTCGAGCGTGCCGCCGGTATGGCCCAGGCCCCGCCCCGACATCATCGGCACGGCCACGCCGCAGGCCGCCACGAGCGGCGCGAGCACCAGCGACACTTTGTCGCCCACGCCGCCCGTCGAATGCTTGTCGATGCGGGGCGTCTTCCAACCGTCGAAGGAGAGCCGATCGCCGGAGGCGATCATCGCGTCGGTGAGCGCGGCCAGCTCGTGCCGCTCGAGGCCCCGGAACACCACGGCCATGAGCAGCGCGGACAGCTGATAGTCCGGAACCCGGCCGTCGGTGTACGCAGCGATCAGGGCGGACCACTCTTCCGCCGTCAGTGCCGCACCGTCGCGCTTGCGTTCGATCAGAGGGACGACGAACATTGAACCCTTCCTCCGCCGGAGACCGGTTGATGCGCTTTGCCCTGCTCGTGACGCTCTGCCTCGCGGCGACCCCCGTCCCGGCCGTCCTGGCCGCGCAGGAGACCGTGGCGTCGCACCTGGCCCGCGGAGACTCCCTGCGCACCGCGCTGCAGTCGGCCGCCGCGCTCGTCCAGTTCCAGGACGCCCTGCAGATCGACTCGGCCAGCTACGAAGCCAACTGGAAGGCCGCGCGCGAGGTCGCGGACGTCGCCAAACAGCTGCTCGGGGACTCGCTCTCGTCCCGGCGCGACAGCCTCTACTCCATCGGCCGCACCTGGGCCGAGCGCGCCGTCCGGCTCGACTCCACCGGCGTGAACGGGCACTTCGCGCTGGCGCTGGTCCTGGGCCGGCTCTCGCTCACCAAGGGAAGCAAGGAGCGCGTGAAGTACGCCAAGATCATTTACGACGAAGCGTTCCGGGCCACTGAGCTCGACAGCGCCCACGACGGCGCGGAACACATCCTGGGACAATGGAACGCCGAGGTGAAGCGGCTCTCCGGCATCCAGCGGTTCTTCGCCAAAGCCCTCTTCGGGGGCGGCTTCATGGACAAGGCCAGCTGGGAAGACGCGGTGAAGTATCTCACGCGGGCCGCGGCGCACAATCCCGCCTATATCTATCACCACCTGGCGCTGGCCGCCGTCTACGTGGATCTCGATTCTCTGCCGCAGGCGACGAAGGAGCTCGAGACCGTCGCCACCCTCCCCGTGAGCGACCCGATGGACCCGACCTACAAGACCTGGGCGGCCGAAGCGCTCGCGGACTTGAAGGCCGACAAGAAGGGCGACGCGAAGGACCGGCTGCGCCACATTTGACGCGTCGCGACGGGCAAGTCCTTGACGGAAGCCACGTTGCGACGCCAAACTATCCGCCATGACCATCTCCTCGGCGCTCAACCAGGCGGAGGGCGAGCGCCTGGCGGCGCGCGTCGCCGAGCTCGAACACGAGCGGAAGCACCTGCTGGCCGTGATCGAGATCCTCAAGGAAGTTTCCGGCACCCTCCACTTTACCGACATCCTGCAGTCGATCGCCCGGAAACTGGGCGAAGCATTCGGGCTGGATCGCTGCTCCATTTTCCTGGCGGAGCGGGGCGGCAAGTCCGTGCGACTGGTGGCGTCGTACGAGGATCCCACCATCCGCAACTACGTGGTGGATCTGGAGCGGTATCCGGAGCTGAAACGGGCAATTCAGGCCGCCGAGACGGTCTTCATTCCGGACGCGGCGAATGATCCGTCCCTCAAGCACGTGCGGACCGACCTCGTCAATCGGCGGGTGAAGTCGATCACGGTGGT
>DATMOQ010000281.1:0-2842 GCA_035568195.1 Gemmatimonadales bacterium | reverse complement strand
CCACTCCGGCGAACGCTTCCGTACTGCGCGCCGCCAGCTTCAGGACTCTCAGCTCGTCCGCGTCCCGGCCTTCGGCCAGGGGCGCCGAGTGCCACAACGCGAATCCATCGAGCCCCGCGTCCCCCCACACGAGCACCGTGTCCCCCAGGCCCATCTCGGCGGTGAGCAGGATCTCCCGCGAGCAGTCGTACCCCGGGGCCAGCTCCTCCACCAGACCGCGAATGGCGGCGAGGGCCGAGCCCTGCCGGTCGTCGGGCTCGGCGGAGAGGAGCGCCGGGGCCGGGAGGCGGCGCGTGCCGGTATCGAGCGTGAGCGTGACGGTGAGGTGGCCGGGCTGGAAGCCGAGCGTGGAGTAGAAGCCGATGTTGTCGACGGTCCGGGGCATGGTCTCGAGCCCCACTGTCCGGGCGCCATGGTCGATCAGCCAGTCGGCGGCCGCGCCCACGACGCTCTTGCCCACGCCCCCGCCTTGCCGGTCGGTGCGCACCGCCAGCGGCCCCATCCACCCTTCCTGGCCGCAGAGATGCGCGAGGTTGAACGCGGCGATCTCGTCCCGCTCGTCCCGCCACAGCATGGCGCCGTCACCGGCGTCGATCAGGGCGTAGCGCCAGATGGCGGGATTGAGCCGGGGCACGCGCACGCCCACCAGGCCGTCACGGCGATACCGGTCGGTGAACGCCTCGGCAAAGAGGCGGTTGAGCGCCTCGATGTCCCGCTCCCCGGCCCGGTCGGGGCCGTGCACCTCGCGCTCAGGCAGCCACGCCCGCATCGGCCCCTCCGAGCGTCGCGGTGTCGTCCCGGGCCACGCTGGTGCCGCGTCCCGCGTCGTAGTCCACCCGAATCACGCGGTCCAGCCCCTCCCGGATCTGTTCGACGTGCGTGATGAGAATGACCTGGGGGAACCGGTCCCCCAGGCGGCGCAGCAGCGTCAGGACGTGCTGCCGGCGGGTCTCGTCCAGTGACCCGAAGATCTCGTCGAGCACGAGGAGCGAGAGGGGCTGGCCCGCCCGCTCCGCGATCATCTGCGAGATGGCGAGACGGAGCACCAGGTTGGCGAGGTCCTCTTCTCCCCCGGAGAGCACCGGCTTGGGAAGCTCCTCGTCGAGGACGATCACCCGATAGTCCTCCGAGAGCTCGACGTCGGCGTACCGCCCGTCGGTCAGGTCGGACAGGAACCCAGAGGCCAGGGTCGCGATCTCCGGCCGCATGGCCGCATTGAGGCTGGTGCGCAGGTCCCCCAGCGCCCGGTCGAGCTCGGTATGCAGCCGGAGCCGGATCCGGAGGTCGCCCACCTGCTTCTCCCGCTCGCCCCGCTCCGCCTCCCGGCGCCGCGCTTCCGCGAGCGCGCTTTCGGCCCCGGTCAGCTCTCCACGCATCTGCGCCAGCTGGACCTCGGCGGCCCGCACCTGCGCCAGCGCGCGCTCGTGGCGCTGGCGGGCGGCGTCGAACTCCCCTTCCGCGAACCCCAGCGCTTTGACGGCGGCGGTCAGCTCCTTGGCGCGAACCTCGCGGGTGGACAGCACCTTCTCCGCCAGCTCGGCCTCGCGGACCAGGATCTCGCCGCGACCCGCCCGGTCCTTCAGCGCCGTGGCCTCGAGCAGCACGGGCTTGAGGGCCGCGAGCTGGGCGCGGACGGCCTCGTGACGGTCGGAGTCGTAACCGGTGGCCCGGGTGGCCAACCGCTGCTCCAGCTCGGTGGAGCGGCGCGACGCGGTCTCCCGCTCACTCGACGCCCGCCGCCGCTCCTCCACCTCGGCCCGTACTTTCCCCGCGCGCTCGCTCACGCCCCGGCTCCGCGTCACCACCTCGTCGCGGGTCTTCTCCGTGTCGCGCACGGCCACGGGCTCGGCATCGAGCTGCTCCACGCGGCGGGCGAAAAACTCGCCGTTGTCCTTGATGCTGGTGAGCTGGGCGTCCAGCACCGTGAGCACGTTCCGGTACTCCGCACCCAGGGGCCGGCGGCAGGTCGGGCAGATCCCCTCCGGACCCAGCGCCACGATCTGGTCGCGCTCCTGCTTCACGTCCTTCCACTGCTCGCGCAGCTCATTGCGCTTGGTCTCCGCGTCCTGGCGGTCGCGCACCCAGGCGGAACGCACTTCCTCAGCCGCCCGCTCCGCGACTGCCAGCTCCTCCGCCACCAGCGTGGCTTCCCGCTCCACTGCGGCCAGCGCCTCCTCCGCGGGGAGAAGCTCGGCGATCCGTTTCTCGAGGCGCGCCGTGGTGCGGCGCAGCTCCTTGAGCTGTGCCTCGTCCTCCCGACGCGCGGATTCCTCCTTTTGGAGTGCGTCGAGCTGCTCCTGCTCCCGCTCCAGGGCGTGGATCGGGGCCAGCGTGGGCTCCAGCTGGTCGAGCTGGCGGCGCGCGTCCCGGGCGGCGGCCAGCTCGCGATCCAGACGCTGAAACTCCTGCCGGGCGGTTTCGACTTCCTTCTCCGCTATCCGGCGGTCGCCATCCATCGACAGGGTCCGCTCCCGGCGCATCTGCCAGTCCTTCCACCGGGGCTCCTCCTCGGCCAGCCGCTTTTCCGCATCGCCCCGGGCGCTCTCGGCGCTCTTCACGGCGCCGCGCGCTTCCTTCAGCCGCCCTTCGGCTTCCTGCCTGGCTTTCTCGAGCGCGGCGCGGTCCACCAGGCCCGATTCCAGGCCCTTGAGCTCGCCGTTCAGGGCGTTCCGGGTCTCCCGCACGTCCACGCGCGCCAGGTCGAGACGCTCGTACCCGAGCACCCGGGAGAGAAACGCGTGTCGCTCTTCCCGCTTGAGGGTGCCCATCACGGCCAGGTCCTTCTGGCCCGTGAAGTAGGTGTTGAAGAACTCCTCGTGTGTCATCCCCAGCGTCTGCTGCG
>DATMOQ010000280.1:0-4912 GCA_035568195.1 Gemmatimonadales bacterium | reverse complement strand
GCAAGAAGTTCGGGGCGTGGGTCCGCTGGTTCGACGTCGGTGTCGGCGTGTTACTCCTCGCCCTGGGTCTGAACCTGGCTGCCGAGGGGCATCACCGTCAGATCCTCATCGACGGGTACTACGGCCTCGGCGCCGTGTATTTGCTCGTCGGCATTTTCCATCGTCAGCTGGGACGTCGCCGCTATGTCCGCATCGATGACGACGGCTTCCACGTGCGGCTTTCTCCCCTGCGACGGTTTCGGCTGCTCTGGCCCGACATCGTGCGCGTCGTGGGCCACCCGGATTCCATCGAGGTCTTCGATCGAGGCGGCCGGCGGTATGAAATCCAGCGTACCCACGTGCCGAGCCTCGATGAAATCCGCGAGCTGGTGTTGGAGAGAGCGTCGGGCAGAGGGATTGCTACGAAGTAGCTATCAGCCGTCAGCCGTCCGCTGATGGCTGATGGCTTTCATCACCGTCGTCCCCACCGCACACCGATTCGCTACGTAAGCCGCCACTCTCCCAGCGGTTCCAATCCAATCATCCCGCAACCCGCAGGGAATGTCCCCCCGGTCCCACACGTACACCGGCACCCGGGAAACGCGGAGTGGGTCCCCGGGCACTCCCTGCACTCCGTCGAACCCCAGCGTGTACCCTGCCGCGCCCGCCGCCTTCGCCACCCGGGCAGCTACGGCGCCGAAGGGATAGGCCACCGCGGTTCCCGCCCCGGCACCCAGCCGCTGCACCAGCGTCTCCCGGGATAGCCTCAGCTCATCCGCCACCCGCGCATCGTCGAGCCAGGTCAGGCGGGCATGCGTCGCAGTGTGGGAGGCGAATTCGAGCCCCCGCGCCTTCCAGGATTCGATGGCGCCCCAATCCAGATGGTGGAGAGGCTCCCGGGTGTACTGGATGTCCCAGGCGTTGGTGCGGCCGACGTAATCGGTGATCAGGAACGTCGTCGCGGTGAAACCCAGGTCCCGAATCACGGGATAGGCGTGTTCCGCCAGCTCCTCATACCCATCGTCGAACGAGAGCAAGAATGTGGAGTGCGGAGTGCGGAGTGCGGAGTGTCCCGCGAGCGCGAACTGATCCAGGGTCAGTGTGGTCCACCCGGCGCGCGCGAGCCCGTGCATCTGTCTGGCAAAGGTCTTCGGTGAGACCCGGGTGACGCCCAGCTCCGCGGGGCCGCCCACCCGGTGATAGCAGAGCACCGGCGGGGTCATCACGTTCCCGTACTGCCGAATCCCCCTTCACCCCGCGCGGAGGGCGGGAGCTCGGCCACTTCCTCAAGCTCCACCAGCTCCACGCGCTGGAACACCATCTGGGCGATCCGCATGCCGCGCGTGACCACCACCGGTTCCTTCCCCAGATTGATCACGGCGACCATCAGCTCGCCCCGATAGTCGGAGTCGATGGTCGCCGGCGTGTTGGGAAGGGTCAGCCCCTGCTTGAGCGCGAGACCCGAGCGCGGGCGGATCTGGGCCTCAAAGCCTGCGGGGATGGCGACGGCGAGGCCGGTGCGGACCAGGCGGCGCTCGAGCGGCTGTACGGCGAAATCGGGCTCCGCACTGGCGAGATCATATCCGGCCGATCCCTCGGTCTGGCGGACCGGCAGCGGGAGACCGTCGTGGTGCGGCAGGCGCCGCACCGCCACGACGGGCCTCACACCAACGTCTTGGGGTCGGTGAGCGGCAGGCCGAATGCTTCCGCCACTCCCGCATAGACGACCTTGCCCTCGATCACGTTCAGGCCCAGGGCAAGAGCCCGATCGGCCTTGCACGCAGCCTTCCAGCCGAGCCGGGCCAGCCGCTTGGCGTAGGGGAAGGTGGCATTCGTCAGCGCGAGTGTGGACGTGCGCGGCACGCCGCCCGGCATGTTGGCGACCGCGTAATGGATGATCCCGTCCACCACGTAGATCGGGTTCTCGTGGGTGGTCGGCTTGATGGTCTCGATGCACCCGCCCTGATCCACGGCCACGTCCACGATCACCGACCCCGGCTTCATCAATTTGAGATCGACGCGCTTGACCAGGTGCGGGGCCTTGGCGCCCGGCAGGAGTACCGCGCCGATGACCAGGTCCGCCTTCTTGATCTGGTCCAGAATATTGTGGCGATTGGAATAGAGGAGGTCGACGTTCGGCTCCAGGACATCGGAGAGGTAGCGCAGCCGGTCGAGCGAAACGTCGAGGAGCGTGACGTGCGCCCCCAGCCCTGCCGCCATCTTGGCCGCGTTGGTCCCCACTACCCCGCCGCCGATCACGAGCACTTCCCCCGGCAGCACGCCGGGCACCCCGCCCAGGAGAATGCCGCTTCCGCCGGACACCTTCTCGAGGTACTTGGCGCCCTCCTGCACCGCCATCCGGCCCGCCACCTCGCTCATCGGCGTGAGCAGGGGAAGCTCCCCGGAATCGAGCTGCACGGTCTCGTAAGCGATGGCGATGGCGTTCGACGCGATGACGGCCTTGGTCAGTCCTTCGGCCGCGGCGAAGTGAAAATACGTGAAGATCACCTGGCCCTTCCGCATCCGGGGCCATTCCACCTCGATGGGCTCCTTCACCTTCATGATCATCTCGGCCTTAGCCCAGACGTCGTTGACCGCGGGAACGATCTGCGCCCCCACGCTCTTGTAGGCGTCGTCCGAAAATCCGCTCCCCAGCCCCGCGCCCTGCTCCACCAGCACGGTGTGCCCGTCCGCCGTCAGCGCCTCGGCTCCGGCGGGCACCAGGGCCACGCGGTTCTCGTTAGTCTTGATCTCTTTCGGGACGCCGACGATCATGCCGCTCTCCAGGGCTCTGGTCAGGTATTCGGGCCGAGCCACACCAGGGTGTAGCGCTCGGGAGTGAAGTATTCCTTGGCCGCGGCCGCCACCTCGTCCTCCGTGAGAGCCGCGATTTCCTTCAGAACTTCATCCAGGGAGCGGTAGGGCTCGCCGTACACGTGCCCGCCCGCCAAACGATACATCTTGGCGGTGGGACTCTCCAGCGACAGCATCACCTGTCCCTGCGTCTGCAGTTTCGCCTCCGCCAGCGCGTCCCCGCGCAGCCCCTCGCGCGCCAGCAGGGCCAGCTCGCCGCGGATCGCGTCCGCGGCGGCCTGCGCCGTCTGCGGCTGCGTGCCCACGTACACGCCGGTGGTGCCCACGCCGCGGAAGAACGACGAGAACGCGTAGACCGCATAGGCCAATCCCAGTTCTTCCCGCACCTTCTGGAAGAGCCGGGACGACATGCCGCCGCCCAGGATGTTCGCCAGCACCATGATGGCGTACTTCCGGCGATCGGCGAAGGGAACGGTATCGGTGGCGAAGACGAGATGGCTCTGCGCCGACTCACGGGCGACGCGACGCTGGCCGCCGCGGACCGCCGGCGTGACGCGGGGCATCTCCACCGGACCCGCCGGATTTGTGGGGCGCTCGAACCACCCTTCCCGCTCCACCAGCTTGAGCAGGTCCTGATGGGTGAAGTTCCCCGCTCCGGCAATGACGCAGTTCGCGGGGTGATAGGCCCGCCGGTGCAGGTCCCCCAGGTCTCCGGTCGACAGCGTGCCGACCGTCTCCCGTGTTCCCAGGATCGAAAAGCCGTACGGGTGCTCGGGCCAGAGCGTCTCCGCCGAAAGGTCGAAGACCAGGTCGTCGGGCGTGTCCTGGACCGTCGAGATCTCTTCGAGAATGACGTTGCGCTCGAGCTGGAGGTCCGCGTCGCGGAGGGTGGGACGGCGGACCAGATCGGTCAGCACGTCCACCGCGCGCGGCAGGTCCGCGTCCAGCACGCGGGCCTGAAACGCGGTCGAATCCCGGGACGTGTAGGCGTCCAGGGACCCGCCGCGGGCCTCGAGCGCCAGCGCGATGTCCTGCGCGCTCCGGCGTTCGGTGCCCTTGAACACCATGTGTTCGAGGAGGTGGGACACGCCCATCTGGGGCCGGATTTCGTGGGCGCTGGCCGCCCGCACCCAGATGCCCACCGCCGCGGATCGGACGGTGGGAACCCGTTCGGAGCAGACCACCAGCCCATTCTCCGCCGTGGTCTGGTAGACCTCCTGATCGAGCCGGACGGAGTCCATTCGTCCGCTCAGTTCTTCTCGATCAGGGCCTTCCGGGAAAGCTTCATGCGGCCGCGCTCGTCTACCTCGAGCAGCTTGACCTTGACCGTGTCACCCTTCTTGACCACGTCCTCGGTCTTGTCGGTGCGGCCGTGCTGCAGCTCGGAAATGTGCAGGAGGCCTTCCACCCCCGGCAGGATCTCCACGAACGCCCCGAACGCCGTGGTGCTCTTCACGGTGCCCTCGTAGATCTTGCCGACTTCGGGGGTCTGGATCATCCCCCCGATGATATCGCGGGCGCGCTCGCCGCCTTCGCCCACCGCGGAGATGGTGATGAGCCCGGAGTCGTCGATGTTGATCTCGGCGCCGGTCTGCTCCTGAATCGAGCGGATGGTCTTGCCCTTGGGTCCGATGATGTCGCCGATCTTGGACTGCGGGATCTGGATGGTGATGATCCGCGGCGCGTACTTGGACAGCTGCGAGCGGGGCTGCGGGATGGCCGCTTCCATGATGTCGAGGATGTGGAGCCGGGCCTTCTTGGCCTTCTCCAGCGCCTCGGTAACGATCCCGAAATCGAGTCCTTCGATCTTGATGTCCATCTGAATCGACGTGACGCCGGCGCGGGTGCCCGCCACCTTGAAGTCCATGTCGCCGAGATGATCCTCGGTGCCCAGGATGTCGGTGAGCACGGCCACGCGCTTCCCTTCCTTGATCAGACCCATCGCCACGCCCGCGCAGGCGCCCGTCATCGGGACGCCGGCGTCGAACAGCGCGAGGGACCCGCCGCACACCGTGGCCATGGACGATGAGCCGTTGGACTCCAGGATGTCGGAGACGATGCGGATGGTGTACGGGAACGCCTCGTAGGCCGGCAACAGCGCCTGGAGGGCCCGCTCGGC
>DATMOQ010000279.1:0-4419 GCA_035568195.1 Gemmatimonadales bacterium | reverse complement strand
CGTTGAACACGACGCCCACGTTGGCCCCGACATCCTCCCGGACGTACACCTTGTACTCGGAGCGCCGCTCCCCCAGCAAGCTGAGGCTCGCCGTGTTTCGCGGGGATAGGAACGAAGGCTGAAAGACGGTGGCGCCGAGGGAATAGTTGAGGGTATCGGACGTGAGGTCGCCGCTGGCGTAGTGGCACAGATTCTTTTCGAATCCGAAATTCGTGGGAAAGCCTACTCCCAGCTTCGAGAGGCTCCCCGTGAGATCGAGGCTCCGGCCCCCGCCGAAAAAATCGAGCGCCGACCACCCCGCCTGGGCCCGGAAGCAGTCCACCGACCCGTATCCCATCCCGCCCCGGATGGCGTGCCGGGGACCCTCGGCCACCTGCACCGCCACGTCCACCAGGCTGTCGTCGGGATTGACCGAGTCGGCGAGGGACACGTTCACGGCATTGAAGAGGCCCAGGCTGTAGAGGTTGCGCTGGCTCTCGTAGATCTGATCCAGCCGGAACATGTCGCTGGAATGGAGCGGAATGGCGCGCAGCACCGTCGACGTGTCGACGCGCTTCAAGCCCAGGACCCGCACCGCGCCGATCCGCGCGTACGACCCGGGCTGGGCATCGAGCTCCACTGTGGCGGTGAGGGAGTCGGCGTTCGAGTCGAAGTTCCGAAGTACTTCCGCGGCGGGGTGGCCGGCATTCTCGAGCCGCACCACGATGGTATCCGCCGAGGCCTGGAGGAGGAACCGATTGAAGGGCGCCCCCACCTTCAACGGCAGGCCCCCACGAAGCGCCGCGGTGTCGAGGATCCCGTCCACACCCGTGATGGTCAGACGGGTCAGCCGCACCGGCGGACCCTCGGTGATATTGAAGGTGATCCACGCGGCGTTGTCCGTGCGCCTGACCGTCGTATCAATCTGCACCCGCATGAACCCGCTCTGCCGGTACAGCAGGAGGAGCCGCACGACGTCGCGCCGGAACTCGATTTCATCCAGATAGCGCTTTTCACCCAGTCCCAACCACCTGACCCACCCGACCCGGGCCAGCCACGCGGACTGGCTCGTGGCGATCGCCGAGCTGAGGGTGTAATCGTCGATCGCGTGGTTACCCTCGAAGGACAGGCCCCGCACCACCCGCTGGTCGGTCTGACCAGTGAGGGGAACAGCCGGAGCCGCGAGGGTCACTGCGGCGAGCAGAGCCATCGTACCTGAGCGCAATTGACGTGACTTTATGAGTCCTGTATGTTGGGCAACTTCCGTCGCACTGTCAACCTTTTCGACACCAGGGCCATGCGTCCTCAGACCCTCCTCCTCGCCCTCTCGTTCCCATTCGTCAGCAGCACCGCCCAAGCCCCCCAGCCCCGGACGACTCCGCTGCGCGGGTCACTCGAGCGACGCATCAACACGCTCCTCGACCAGCGCCCGTTCGACCGGGCGCAGTGGGGTGTGTACGTCATCGACGATCAGGGGAAGGTTCGTTACCAGCGGGACGGCGATCGCTACCGCGTCCCGGCGAGCAACACCAAGCTCGTGGTCAGCGCGACGGCGACGGTGCTCCTCCCTCCCGACTACCGGGTCCGTACCAGTCTGTACACCGGCGGAGCCTTATCCGGCGGTGTGTTGTCGGGAGATCTGGTGCTCTACGGCCGCGGCGACCCGACGTTCTCGGAGCGGTGCTTCGGCATCGACACCCTCGCCGCCGGCGCCTGTGACTCCGCATTCACGGCGATGAACGCCCTGGCCGAATCACTCTGGGCCAAGGGCGTGCGACGGGTCCAGGGGAAACTGGTCGGGGACGGATCGTACTTCGAGCCCACCCTCATCGCTCCGGGGTGGAGCGCCTGGGATCTGAACTGGTGGTATGCAGCCCCGGTATCCGGATTGGGCTTCCACGACAACAGCGTGGACTTCCACATCGCGCCGGGACCGACGGTGGACGCGCCCCCCACCGTGAGTTGGTCTCCGGATGTCGGCCTGATCACGTTCGAAAACCGGGCCCGCACCGTCCCCGCAGACTCGGGGACTTCCATCGGTGACGAGTTCTTCCGCACGCCGGGCACCCTCAACGTCTGGGCCCAGGGAACCGTCGCGCTGGGGCGGCGTCCCTGGATCGAGAGCTTCGCCCTCCCCGATCCGAACCTCTTTGCCGCGCGGGCCCTAGAAACCGCCCTCGAACGGCGGGGGATCTCGGTCCTGGGGGGAGCCATCAGCACCACCGATTCACTGGCGTACCGGAGCGCCCGGACCGCGCCGGCCCTGGTGGAGTACCTGGGGCGCCCCCTTCCGGACATCATCTTTCCGATCCTCAATACCAGCCAGAACTGGTTCGCCGAGATGCTGCTGAAAATCCTGGGACGGGAATTTCGCGGAGCGGGATCGTGGGAAGCGGGCCTGGATGTGGAGCGGCGGTTCCTGATCGACTCGGTGGGAGTCGACTCAACCGCGTTTTCACTGGAGGATGGGTCCGGTCTCTCCGCCGGCAACCTGGTCACACCTCACACCTTTGTGCAGCTCCTGGCGTACATGCACCGGCATCCCAGGCGCGCTCCGTTCCTGGCCGCCCTCCCCCACGCCGCCCGTCCCGGGTCGCTCTTGCGGCGCTTCGTGGGTACGCCGCTGGACAGTCTGGTGGTGGCCAAGACCGGGAGCATTGACCGCGTCAACTCGCTGTCCGGCTATATCGAACGCCCCGGCGGGAAGACCTGGACCTTCAGCATCCAGGCGAACACCCACACGGTGCCCGACCGGCAGATGCTCGCTCAGATAGACTCAGTGGTCGTGGAGATTGGGAAGACGAAATAGGATAAAGGCGTCAAGAAACAAGGCGTCAAGAAGCAAACCGTCGAGAGACAAGACGTCGAGAGACAAGACGTCGAGAGACAAAACGTGTACGCCTTGCGTCTCGACGCAGTGTTTCTCGACGTAGTGTTTCTTGACGTAGTGCTTCTCGACGTCTTTTGTTTTTAGTCGTCCTTCTGCCCGAATATCGCCATGTTGGAGCTGTGGCCCGGCTCGAACTTCGTCGACGGATTGATGAAGTGCACCGCGTGGTTCACGGCGATCGACGCCTCCGCCACGCCGGTGGCGATGAGCTTGAGCTTGCCCGGGTAAGTCGCCATGTCCCCGGCGGCGTAGATGCCCGCCACATTGGTCGACATCGTCTGATTGACCTTGATCTCGTGCTTCTCGATCTCCAGCCCCCACTCGGCGATCGCCCCCAACGATGAGACGAACCCCAGCTGCGGGAGCACGCAGTCCATGGGCAGGGTCTCTTCCACCTTGGTCTGGTTGTTGTAGACCACCACTTTCTCGATGTGACTCCCGCCCTGAATGGCCTTCAGCTCCCAGAAGGTTCTGAGCTCCACCTGCTTCGCGGAGTGCAGCCGGTGCACCTGATCCACGGTCGCTTGATGGGCCCGGAAGCCGTCACGCCGGTGGATCATCAGAATCGTCTTGGCGACCCCGTGAAGATTCACCGTCCAATCGAACGCCGAGTCGCCGCCGCCCACGATGAGCACGCGCTTGCCCCGGAACACCTGGGGATCGAGGACCCGGTCGTGAAGCCCCTTCCCGATCCACTGGTCGGCGTCCTTGAGGGGCAGCTTGCGCGGGGTAAACGCCCCGATCCCGCCGGCGATCAGCACGGTCCGCGACGGGAACTGGTCCTGATCGGTGGTAATGATGAAGAGGGGCCGTCCGTCGTCTTCCTTCTTGAGGCCCAGCACCTTCTGACCCAGATGAACGGGCGCCCGGAATTGCGCGGCCTGTTCGGCCAGGCCCTTCACCAGGTCCTTGGCGAGGATCTTGGGAAAGCCCGCCACATCGAAGATGTACTTCTCCGGATAGAGGGCGGACAGCTGGCCCCCCACCTGATCGAGGTTGTCGATCAGCCGGCAGGTGGCACCACGCATCCCCGCATAGAACGCACCGAACAGCCCGGTGGGGCCGGCGCCGACGATGCTGATGTCCACGAGGTCTTGCATAGGGCCCAACGGTAACGGGAGAGCGGCCGGACGAGCAAGCACGCGTCGGACCGTCTCGCGCCGGCCCCGCAGGGGCGATAGGTTCCGGCGCGTGAAGATCTATACGAAGACCGGAGACGCAGGAGATACCGGGCTGTTCGGCGGCGGGCGGGTGCCCAAGGACCACCCCCGCGTGGCGGCCTACGGCGAAGTGGACTCCCTGAACGCTGCGGTGGGCTTCGCGGCCGCGCTCGATCCCCGGAGCTGGGAGGCACCGCTCCTCGAGGCCATCCAGCGGGACCTGTTCACGGCCGGGGCCATCCTCGCCACGCCCCAGCCCGACAAGCTCAAGACTCCGCCGGCACCCATCGGCGCGGATCGGATCACCGCCCTGGAGCGCGCCATCGACCGGCTGGAGGAGGGCCTCCCGCCCCTGGATCGGTTCATCCTCCCCGGGGGCGGAGCGAAGGG
>DATMOQ010000278.1:0-3051 GCA_035568195.1 Gemmatimonadales bacterium | reverse complement strand
AAGGGGGGCTGGGGGGGTCAGTCCCCCCGTGTGACCAGGGCCCGGAACCGCCGGGACAGGTCGGCCACGATGGGGCCGGACTGCCCGTTTCCGATCACCCGGCCGTCCAGCTTGGTGACGGCGACGATCTCGGCGGCGGTGCCGGTGAGAAAGACCTCGTCGGCCGAGTACAGGTCGTAGCGGTTGAGAGGCTCCTCGACCACCTCGTAGTTGGCGTCCCGCGCCATCTCCATCATGGCGTCCCGCGTGACTCCCCGCAGGATACCCGAGTAGGGCGGGGGCGTCCGGACCACCCCTCGGCGCGCACAGAAGAGGTTCATCCCGCTCGCTTCGGCCACATACCCGGAGCTGTCCAGCATGACCACCTCGTCCACGTTGGCGGCGATGCCCTCGATCTTCGCCAGGATGTGCGAGAGGTAATTGAGGGACTTCACCCGCGGAGAGAGGTTCTCCTTGTGGCTGATGGGCGTCGCCGCGGTGATGCAGGTGAGGCCGCGCTCGTAGCGGTCCTTGGACCAGAGGGCGATGGTGTCGACGATGCAGAAGACGGTCGGTTTTTCGCATTTCCGGGGGTCCATCCCCAGGTCCCCGATTCCCCGCGTGATGACCAGCCGGATGTAGCTGTCCTTGATCCCGCTCCGGGCCTGCGCCTCCTCGACCATGGTCCGCATCTCGGCCTGCGACATCCCCGGGTCGAGCCAGATGGACTTGGCGGAGGAGTAGAGCCGATCGATGTGGTCGGCGAGCCGGAAAACCCGGCCGCCGTACGCGCGGATGCCCTCGAACACGCCGTCCCCATACAGGAGGCCGTGGTCGAAGACGGAGACGGAAGCCTCTTCCCGCGTCTGATACTTCCCGTTGATCCAAATGATGGTTGGCATATGAGCCGGCTGGGGATCGAACCCAGGACCTACGGATTAAAAGTCCGTTGCTCTACCAACTGAGCTACCGGCTCTGGCGCCCCCAAATTAACACGTTCGGCGGTGAAATCGCGCGGGTGTCCGGCCGCCCCATGCCCGGCCGTTATGGGAGACCCAAGAACCCGGTATTGGAGTCGTTCCGACCCGCCTCGGTACACTGTCGCCATCCCCGAACGACGCGGCAGAGGGCCGCGAGAACGGGGGAAACCTCAGGAGGGGCAGTGTACCCATATCTCGTGGCGCTCTGGACCATCTTCGCGCCCGCCGCGCCCGGCTCGTCCGCCGGTTGCGTGATCGTGGTGAACGATTCCAACGCTTTCTATTCCGCGACCGCCGGTCAGGTCGCCGACCTTTTCCTCGGTAAGCGGACCACCTGGCAAGACGGGAGTCCCGTGACGCCCGTGGACCAGGCGCCCGAAGCGCAGGTGCGGGAGGAGTTTTCGGTCGCGGTCCTGGGCCGACCCTTGCAGGCCGTCCAGGCCTATTGGCGCGGCAAGATCTACACCCAGGACGCCGTTCCCCCTCCCGAGCTCGGCTCCGACCAGGCCGTCATCCAGTACGTCCAGACGCACTCCGAGGCCATCGGGTACGTGTCGCCGGAGACGGCGCTCCCCGCGGGTGTGCACGCCGTCGTCGTGATGCGGTAGGGCTTCAGCGCCGGGCGGTCCGCCGGACCGCCCGACGCACCGGCCGTCGGCCGTTCACTCCTCCGCCGCGGGCCGCTCTTCGAAACGACTCCAGCACCGATCGCAGCGCGAGACTCGGCTCTCCCCGCCGCCGCAGCAGGTTCAGCCCCCATGGGAGATCGAACCCGACGAGCGGGACCGCCACGGTGCCGCCCGGTGGCCGTTTCCGGTGGGACCGGAATCCCAGCGCCCACCCCTTCCCCCGCGCCACCAGTGCCCAGATGGCCTGCAGGCCGTCGTGCGTCCCGTCCACCCGTGGGATCAAACCGGCATCGTGCAGCGTGTCGAACACTCGGTCATAGAACGCCGGATGAAATGAGCGATCCGGAAAGAGGAAGGGGAGGTCGGCGAGGTCGGCGGGCTTGAGCCGTCGCCGCGCGAGCGGATGTCCGGCCGGCAGGAGCGCCATCTGCAGCCGATCCTCGAACACGTGCTCGACGATGAGCCCACCGTAGGCAGCCCCGGGGTGGGCGTGCGCGAGCCCGACGTCGATGTCCCCGCGGACGATGGCCCGGGTCTGCTCGGGCGTCGCGATTTCCTCGATCACCACGTGCACGTGGGGGTGCCGCTGCGCGACGTCGGTCAGGACCCGGGTGAGCATCTCCCCGGTGGTGAGGGTCGCCACCGCGCCGATCACACACCGCCCCTCCATCCCCCGGCGCGCTCGCGTCGTGTCGAGCACGATCTGTTCGAGCCCCGCCAGAATGCCCGGGCACTCCCCCGCCAGCGAGTTTCCCGCCGGCGTCAGCCGCACCCCGCGCGCGGTCCGCTCGAGAAGCGGAAAGCCGCTGGCGTGCTCCAGCTCCTTGAGCTGCCGCGAGAGGGCCGGCTGGGTCACTCCCAGTCGTTCCGCGGCCCGGCCGATGGTCTGAGTGGCGGCGACTTCGAGCAAAGCCCGCAGATGACGGATCTCGATCAGTGACGGCACGGTGCCGAGCGGCGCGTGCCTGGGCTTGCGGACGGGGGCCACCGGCGGCAGGCGCGGCTCCCGACGGAGACAGGCGTACGGGTGGTCGCGGACCGCGTCGAGCACCCGCTCGAGCACCCGCCGGAGCACGGGTCGTTTGTCGTCCCGGCGCCAGATGGCCGCCGCCCGGACCCACGGTGCCGGGTCGGCCAGCGCCACAACCGAGGTGCCCTGCGGGGGCGACACCGAGCGCGCCCGACCGATGAGTGACCAGCCCCGGCCCGCGGAGACGGCCAGGTGCCCGTCGCGCAATCCGGCGTCGATCACCAGGAGGGGCGACCGGAGTCCCCCCTTCCGCAGCACCGCCATGATCTCGTCGAGCACCCCGGGCGCGAGCGCGCGCTGCGGGATGATCAGGGGATAGGGCCCCAGATCGGCGAGGCGCAGCCGGCGTCGCGAGGTGAGGGGATGCCCGTGCGGAAGGATGACGTGATCGAGGTGCTCGTCCCAGAGCGGCTCGCTCATGAGGCCGGGATCG
>DATMOQ010000277.1:0-5164 GCA_035568195.1 Gemmatimonadales bacterium | reverse complement strand
AGCAGCAGCACCCAGACCGGCATGCTGCCCCACCACGGAATGCGATAGTCGACGCTGATGGTCGGGTGCCGCGTGAGCCAGAAGATCGGCACCAGCATGGCGAAGAGGAGGAGCTTGTCGGCCACGGGATCGAGCAGCTGGCCGAGCTCCGAGACCTGATTGTGTTTCCGGGCGTAGTAGCCGTCCACGACGTCGGAGAGGGCGGCGGCGATGAAAATGATGAAGGCGATGACTTTGGGCCAATAGCCCGAGATGAACGGCAGCAGGGCGATGATGGGCGTGAGGCAGATCCGCGCGAGGGTGAGGATGTTCGGCAGGGTCCACCGCATCGCCCGAGCCCGCTCAGCTCAAGGTCTTGAGGACCAGCTTACTCACGGCCTTGAGGGTGTCGAACACGCCGTCGCCCCGGACCGCTACGGCTTCCATGTACGACGCCCGTCCCATCCAGTCGGAGTCGACCTTCTCGACCAGGTTCTCGCCCGGATGCGCGGGGTCGGGCACGACCTTCTGCTGCGCCGGTTCCTCGATCACCCACCCGGGATTGAGCGCGGACTGGAGGTCCTTGATGGGCGCGGCATTGGGGAGGTCGCGCTTGTTGTACTGGATGACGAACGGGATCTTGGTGAGGTCGTACCCGTATTCCTTCGTGTTGTCGTACAGATTCTGCATCGACTCCACGTTGGCTTCCATCCGCTCCATCTGGCTGTCCGCGACGAACACGATGCCGTCGACGCCCTTCAGGATGAGCTTCCGGCTGGCGTTGTAGTACACCTGGCCCGGTACCGTGTACAGGTGGAACCGGGTCTTGAACCCGCGGATGGTGCCCAGATCCACCGGCAGGAAGTCGAAGAAGAGCGTCCGCTCGGTTTCGGTGGCGAGCGAGATCATCTTGCCGCGCGTGTTGGGCGCGACTTTTCCGTACACGTGCTCCAGGTTGGTGGTCTTGCCGCCCAACCCGGGACCGTAGTACACGAGTTTGCAATTGATCTCGCGGGAGGCGTAGTTGATCATCGACATGTGATCGCCCCCCCGCTACCCGAACAGTTTGTCAATTTCGTCTTCCGCCCCTTCGAGGACGCCCTTTTGCGGCGCGCCGGACGCTACCCGGTTGAACATCGCTTCGAACACCTTGTTCAGATTCTCCACCGCGCCTTTGGCCTTCAGCTTGACCAGGCCCAGGGTGGCGCGCTGATCGAACAGCACCACGAGGATCACGCGCCGCGCCACGTCGGCCAGGAACATCGATTCCTTTTCGCCCTGGTGGACGAGCGACGCGAACTCGGCTTCCCCGATCATTTTGGCCAGCTGATCATTGGCGCTGAAATCGGCGGCGGTGAGGGACGCGAAGGCGGTGGGGTCGAACTGCGGCTGCTCCCCAACGGTCGCAACCAGCTGCCCGGTGCGGTCGACCAGCAGCGCGCACCGCGCGTTGGACTCGCGCAGGAACGCCTGCAAGTGGGTCTGGATCAGTTTGAAGTCGTTCTCGGAGAACGACCAGCTCGCCGCACCCGTCATCACACCCCTCGGGTCAGTCCCTACTCCACCATCTCCCGCCGCGCGGCCAGCGCCTGCGCAATGGTGACGCCGTCCGCGTACTCCAGGTCCCCGCCCACCGGCAGGCCCCGCGCGATGCGGGTCACCCGCACCCCCGTCGGCGCCAGGAGCTGCTGCAGCCACGTGGCCGTCACGTCCCCCTCCATGGAGGGGTTCGTGGCCACGATGACTTCCTGCACGCCGTGCCCGTTGCTCACCCGGGCCACCAGCGACTCGCCGTTCAGGTCGTCGGGACCGATGCCGTCGAGCGGCGACATCCGGCCCCCCAGCACGTGATACCGGCCCCGGAAGCGCCCCGCCCGCTCGATGGCGTTGACGTCCGCAGCTTCCTCGACCACGCAGAGGACCGTGTCGTCACGGCGGGGATCGCTGCAGATCCCGCACGGGTCCTGGTCCGAGAGCGTGCCGCAGGTGCTGCAGGCGCGTACTTGATCGCGCACCCGCCGGATCGCGTCGGCCAGCCGGCCGGCGTCCTCGGCCGGTTGCTTCAACAGATGAAACGTGAGTCGCTGCGCGGTTTTGCGTCCGATCCCCGGGAGCCTTGCCAGCTCCGTCACGAGATCTTCAATGGCTGACACGGTGCACTACGACGGTAACTGGAACGGAAACGGCAACCCCGGCGCCAGTTTCTTGACTTCGGCCTGGGCCAGCTCGGCCGCCCGTTTCTGCGCCTCCGCCACCGCCGCCAGCACGAGGTCTTCGAGCATCTCGACGTCGCCCTGCTTCACGGCCTCGGGATCGATCCGCAGCGCACGGATCCGCCCCTGCCCGTCCACCGTCGCCTGCACGATCCCGCCACCCGCGGTGGCCGTCACGGTCTGCTGAGCGAGCTGTGTCTGAATCTCCGACAATCGACCCTGCGCCTGCTGCGCCATCTGGAGCAGGCTGGATAAATCCGCCATACGTCGAAAGTTACCCCTCGTCTATTGGTGTGGCAAGCTATTCGAGCAGTTCAAGATCCAGCGCGTCCACCGCCGCGGAGAGCGTCGGGTCCTTCGCCCGCAGCACACGCAGCCGCTCGGCATTCGCGCTGGTCTCATTCAAACGCTTGGGGCCCGGTGTCGCGTTCCCGGCGGGCGCCGCCGCCGCGCTCTCCAGATCGAGACGTACCGGTCCGGCGAAGTGCGGCTCGAGCATCCGGGTGATCGAGTCCCGCTTGCGCTCCACCCCTTCGCGATGGGCTCCGGCGATGCGCAGAACCACGACGCCCTCGCCGGCCGCGGTCACCTCACTGTCGGCCAGCAGCGTGGGCAGGAGCGGCGACGCGGCGCGGCTCTGCTCGATCACGGAGGGCCACACCGCGCGCGCCCGCTCGAGCGTGAGCGCGCCGCGCTCCGCCGGCTCCCGGAGCGATGTCGCCGGCGGCGCCGGCCCCCGCCCCGAGTCCCGAAGCTCCGGCGGGCGCGTCGGAGCCGGAGCGGGCGCCGGCGGCGGCGGCACCGGACCCCGCGGCCGGGCCGCGGGCGCGCCGGGGTCCCCGAGCGCCCGGATGACCTCGGCGAGCTGCACTGTCTGATCGAGCAGGGTCCAGCGGAGCACGAGCAGCTCCACCACCAGGCGCTGGTTCCCCGAATGGCGGATCTGCCCCTCCGATTCAGTCAGCAGCGCGAGCAGGCGTACCACGTCGCCGGTCGAGAACCGCGGCGCGTACGTCTGGAGTGTCACGGCCATCCCTTCGGTCAGCCCTTCCGGCTCGCCGCCGACACTCAGGAGCAGGACCGCCCGGAGCGCCTCGCCGGCCCCGGTCACGAATTCTTCCAGGCTCGCGCCCGCCTCCAGCAGCTTCTCGACCAGGGCGAAGGCGCCCTTGGCGTCGTGCTCGGCGATCACGCGCAGGAGCTCCCCGTAGCGCTCGTCGGGGATGAGGCCCAGGACCTCCCGGACGCGCGCGGCCGTCACCGGGCCCGTGCCGAACGACAGCACCTGATCGAGCAGGGAGAGCGCGTCCCGCATGCCGCCGTCGGCGCTCTTCGCGATGAGGTGCAGGGCGTCGTCGTCGGCCTTGAGCTTTTCCTGGGCCAGCACGTGCTTGAGCCGGTCCACGATGGCGTGCGGGCCGATGCGCCGGAAATCGAACCGCTGCACGCGGGAGAGGACGGGTGCCGCCGCCTGGGCGATTTTCTGCGGATCGGTGGTAGCGAAGACGAACACCACACCCGTGGGCGGCTCCTCCAGCACCTTGAGGAGGGCGTTCCATGCTTCCCGGGTGAGCATGTGGGCTTCGTCGACGATGTAGACCTTGTGCCGCCCGTCCGCGGAGGCGGCGTACATCGCGCGCTCTCTCAGGTCGCGCGCGTCGTCCACACCGCGGTTGGACGCCGCGTCCAGCTCCACCACATCGAGGTTCGCGGCGCCGGTCCAGATGCGGGTGCAGGACTCGCAGATCCCGCAGGGCTCTCCGTCCTTGCGGTTGGGGCAATTCAGCGCCATGGCCAGCACGCGGGCGGCGGTGGTCTTCCCGACTCCCCGCGGGCCCGTGAACAGGTAGCCGTGCGCCGCGCGCCCGGACGCCACCGCCCCGCGCAGGGCGGCGGCGACATGATCCTGGGCCACGAGGTCGGCGAATTGCGTGGGGCGATATTTACGGGCGAGCGCGATCATCTCGGAGGGGAATCTAACAGGGGATGCGGCTCGAAGCTCCGCCGGTCCATCCGCCCCCAGCGCCGCCGCCCGACTACGAATTCCCAGTACGCCTGCAGCTTGAACACCGCGAGGATCTGGCGGTAGCCCGCGTTTTCAAGGAGGCCGAACAGCATCAGCTTGAGGAGGTCGCTCCACGACGGATAGCGGCGGAAGGAGATCTCTTCCAGGAACACCGACGCCACCGACAGGAACATGCCGACCAGGACGGCGACCAGAAAGAACTTGAGGAAGAACGCCGCGTTGAGGAGCCCGGTGACCGCGCCCACGATGACGGTGAGGTAACCGATGCCTTCGATGAGGGGGCCGAGGGCCTCGAACACCAGATAGTAGGGCAGGACCACCATCCCGATGATGCCGTAGCGCGGATTCAGGAACATCCGGCGGTGGCGCACCAGGCTCTGCAGCATCCCCCGGTGCCAGCGGTTCCGCTGGCGGCGGAGGTCGCGCCAGGTCTCCGGCACCTGCGTCCAGCATACCGGGTCGGGCACGAACACGATCCGGTACGGCTCACCGCGCGCGCGGCGATGCTGATGCATCGCGAGCACGAGCTCCAGGTCTTCGGTGTCGGTGGTGCCGTCGTACCCGCCCACGTCGATCACCGCCGACTTCCGGTAGACGCCGAAGGCACCCGAGATGAGCGGCAGAGCGCCCAAAGCGCTCCAGCCGAGGCGCCCGGCCAGAAACGCGCGGAGATATTCCACCACCTGGAAGATCGGCAGGGGCCGGCTCGGGATCGCGATGTGCGTGACCCGTCCTTCCTTCACCGTGCATCCGTTGACGCAACGGACGATGCCGCCCACCGCGACGGTTTCGTCGGGATGCTCCATGAACGGCTTGACCGCCTTCAGCAGCGCGTCCTCTTCGATGACGGAGTCCGCGTCCATCGAGCAGAACAGGGGATACCGCGAGAGGTTGATCCCGATGTTGAGGGCGTCGGGCTTTCCGCCCCGTTCCTTGTCCACCACCG
>DATMOQ010000276.1:0-4202 GCA_035568195.1 Gemmatimonadales bacterium | reverse complement strand
GACGCCTCCGGCGTCGCGGCGGACACGGCGACCTTCGGCACCACGGCCGGGCCGGTCTCGGTGCAGGCCTCGAGCGGCGCCCTGACGCCGGTCACCTTCGGCGCCACCGCCACAGCGGGCAATCCGACTACGCTGGCGAAGAACGGTGGTGACGCCCAGTCCGCGACCGTGAATACCGCGGTGGCGACGGCTCCCTCGGTGAAGGTCACCGACCAGTTCGGCAACGGCGTGTCCGGCATGGGAATCACGTACAGCGTCCCCGCCACCCACGGCAGCGTCACGGGGGGCTCCGCCACGACGGGCGCCAACGGCGTCGCGGCGGTAGGCAGCTGGATCCTGGACAGCATCGCGGGCGGCAATACCCTGACCGCGACGCCGGGCGTGTCCCTGACACCGGTGTCGGTGGCGTTCTCCGGAACCGGCACGGCGGGCGCCGTCAGCGCCAGCAAGTCGACGCTGGTGGCGGGCACGGCGACCATCACCGCCTGCTCGAGCGGCTGCAGCACTGGCACCACGGCGTCGACGATCACCGTGACCGAGCTCGACCAGTTCGGGAATCCGATTTCGGGCGGCTTTGTCCTCTTCGGGTCGACCGGGACGTCGAACACGTTCTCGCCCGCCAGCGGGTCCACCAACGGGAGCGGCGTGCTCAGCTCGTCGTTCAATTCGACGAAGGCCGAGGCGAAGACGATCTCGGTGAGCGGTGGCGTGACGCAGACGGCGGCGGTGACGGTGTCGCCCGCGGCCGTCGACCTCACGACCTCTACGGTAGGCGTGTCCGCGGGCAGCATGACGGCGTGCAGCACCAGCTGCACCACCGGGGCAGGAACCGCCGTGACGGTGACGGTGACGGTCCGCGACGGGTTCTCCAACGTGCGGCCGGGGTCTCTGGTGAGCATCTCGGCGACCGGGACGGTCAACACCTTCAATCCATCGAGCGGCACCACCGACGGCAACGGGCAGGTCATCAGCACGTTCAACGCCACCTTGATCGGGACCCACACGGTCTCGGCCACGGCGAACTTCTCGACCATCGTCCAGACCCAGAACGTGACCGTGAACGCGGCTGCGGCGTCGGCCATGGTGGTCAATGGCACCACCAACAACCGTGTGGCGCGGATCACTGCCGGCGTCGCGAGTCCGCCCTCGGTGCTGGTCACGGACGCCTTCGGCAATGTGAAGTCCGGCGCCAGCATCGCGTTCGGGACGGTCACGGGCGGCGGGACCATCGGGGCGACCCCGCAGACCACGAACGGAAGCGGCATCGCGACCCTGCCCTCGTGGACCATGGGCTCGACCGGCGCGATCACCAAGGGCGCGCACTTGAATACGCTCCTGGCGTCGACGGCGGGGGTTACGAGCCTCACCTTCGCCGACTCGGGCATCTACACGCTGTCCAGCGACGTCCAGCCGATCTGGACCGCGAATTGCACGAGCTGTCACTTCACGGGCGGGACCAATCCGAATCTGACGACCGGGAATTCACGGGCGGCGACGGTGGGAGTGGCCGCGGTTTGTACCAGCGGCACGCGGATCGTGGCGGGCAGCTCCGCCACCAGCGTGCTCTATCTGCGGATGACCGGCGGGAGCTGCGGCGCCATGCCGCCCAGCGGCATCCTGGCCGCGGCGACGACGAATATCGTGAGAGACTGGATCGATAATGGAGCCCAAAACAACTAGGACGAAGACGGCTAGTGCGCAGACTGGCCGTCTACCCCCTAGAAAGCGTACTCGAGTCCACCACTCCACACCACGCTCGGCTGCAACCCCGAATTCCTGAGCGGAAAGAGCGCATTCGTCACGACGACAATGCCGCGCTGGGTGGTGAACTTGAAGCCCACCGACGCGCTCGCGAAGTTGTCGTGCTGATTGGGAATATTCGAAACGATCTGCTGGTGGGGGTAGGGAGCCTGGTATTGCACCGGCGGCGGAATCACCAGCTTGCTCGGCCCGATCTGCCAGTCGGACAGAAGGTCGAATCCCATGGTGATGCTCGGCGCCACGAGCTGATCGAACCCGATGTTGCCGATCACCGAGTTGTTCTGCAAATCGCCGTCCCGGAAGATGTACCCCACGTTCGCGTGGGGTGACAGCGCGCCGATGGTCCCCGACGCGATGAGCATGCCCCGCCCGGAGAACGCACCTGATCCCAGCAGGTTGTTCGCATCCCCCGTGGGGAACCGGCCCTCGAACAACACGGCAGTGCCGAATCCCTTGGTCTGCGTCACATTGATCTTCAACCGGGCCGCGACGTCGCCCAGGCCGGTCGCCGCGCCGCTCGTCGAGGCGACCGCGGTGGTCACTGGATTGGCCGCGGTGCCGCCGAAGAAGTGGGGGGAAAACCCCTCGCCCTCGCCCAGGGGCAGGATGGTCGCGACGCTCGAGGCTTCGATCGACGTGCGGACGACGGGAACCGCCACCGAGAGGTCCACCCCGTCCACGATGCCGTAGCTCGCCACGAGGGTACTCACGAGCAGGTTGACGTTCATGGCCACCTGCACCTGGATGACGTCGTTCTCGAAAGCGGGACTTCCCATCGTGTCGGTCGGCGCGACGTTCTGATGGGTAAAGAAGAACATCACATCGTTCACCGGAATGCCGCGCAGGCGCTCGAAGTGCATCTGGGTGACGTTCAGCCCGAGATAGAACTGGCCCCGGCCCAGCGTCTGGGCCCGCTCGCCGAAAATCGGCCCCGAGGACGTGGAGGTCTTCACCGGTGCGCCGTTCACGAACTCGAACGTGGTACCGGACGAGGCCGAGCTGATGGGCGTGTTGCCGACACTCGCACCGATGGAGTTGGCCAGGAACTGCAGAATGCTCGTGCCGCTCGACTCATCCGCCGGAATGAAGTGCAGCCCGTGACCCGAACCCAGCGACCCCGCCAGACAGAGCGGCTCCCCGCAGGTGCCGAAGGTGAAAAGCTCGGTGCCGATCCGGGTGCGCAGGTTCTGGCCCGCAAGGCGCGGAGGGTGCGAGAGGGCCAGGGCCACTAGGGCCAGCACGGCGGGACTGTGATGGGGTAGGCGCATCCGTTCTCCGTTGGGGTTGGGCGATGGGACGACCTACGTTACGGGCACCGGAGCGGACGCGCAACGCTGCCCACACCCCTAAGTGGCAGCCCGGCGGTCCAGCGTCCGGTACTGGATCGCCTCACTGACGTGGGCCGACTCGAGCGCCGCGGCGCCGGCCAGGTCCGCGATGGTGCGGGCGATCTTCAGCATCCGGTGATAGGCGCGGGCCGACAGGCCCAGGCGGGTGATGGCGGTCTTGAGGAGGGCGTCGGCGCCGTCTGAAACGCGGCAGTGGGCGCGCAGGTCGCGCGGGGCCATGTGGGCATTGGCGTAGATCCCTGGTCGGTTCGCGAACCGCTCGCGCTGCAGGCCCCTCGCCCGGTCCACCCGCTCCCGAATGGCCTCACTCGGCTCGCCCCCGCCCTGTTCCGACAGGGCGCGGTACTTCACCGCCGGGACCTCCAAGTGGATGTCGATCCGGTCCAGGAGGGGTCCCGAGACCCGCGCGAGGTAGCGCGCCACACCCAGGGGCCCGCAGGAGCAGGAGTGCTGCGGATCGCCGAAGTATCCGCAGGGACAGGGATTCATCGCCGCCGCCAGCATGAAGCGGGCAGGATACGAGAGACTCATCGCCGCCCGGGCGATGGTCACGACGCCGTCCTCCATGGGCTGCCGCAGCACCTCCAGCACGTTCTTTCGGAATTCGGGGAGCTCATCCAGAAAGAGGACGCCACCGTGGGCCAGGCTCACCTCGCCCGGCCGGGGATAGGAGCCACCCCCGATCAGACCGGCGTCCGAGATGGTGTGGTGGGGCGCGCGGAAGGGCCGCCGGGCCACCAGCGATTCGCCGAGCGGGAGCGCGCCCGCTACGGAGTGAATCTTGGTGGTCTCGAGGGCTTCGTCGAGACTCATCCGGGGGAGAATGGTCGGAAGCCGGCGCGCGAGCATGGTCTTGCCGCTCCCGGGTGGGCCGACCATCAGGAGGTTGTGGGATCCCGCGGCGGCCACCTCGAGCGCGCGCTTGGCGTGCTGCTGGCCCTTCACGTCCGAGAAGTCCACTTCGTCCCGGGCACGCTCCTCGAACAGCCGCTCCACGTCGACGGCCGCGGCGGGCAGGTCGGCCCGGCCGTCGAGGTAGTCGGCGATCTCCGAGAGATTCCCCGCCCCCAGCACCCTCAGCCCGCTCACCAC
>DATMOQ010000275.1:0-5803 GCA_035568195.1 Gemmatimonadales bacterium | reverse complement strand
CCGTCGGGGTGAACCGGTTGCTGTGGGGCGCCGACATGACGCTCTGCACCGGCTGGGCCAAGCTGCGCTATCTGGAGCGGCTTCTGCCATTGGAAGACGTGGAGCGCGTGCGCTGGCGGAACGCTGCCGCGCTCTTTCCCGCCGGCGCATTTCCGGCCGACTGATGCGCGTCGACGTCAACACCTTTCTGGGCGCCTATCCCTGGTGTCGCGTGCCGGGGACCAGTCCCGCGCACCTCGTGCAGGCCATGGATCGAGTGGGGATCGCCGAAGCGTGGGTGTCTCACTTGCCCGGACTCTGGTGGAAGGACCCCACCGAAGGCAATGAGTGGCTGTACGAGACCTCGGTGGCGCATCCCCGCCTCAAGCCCATTCCCACCGTGCACCCCTCGCTCCCCCATTGGGAGGAAGTGCTGGCCGAGGCGGCCACCCGCGGCGCTCCCGCGGTGCGGTGCGATTCTCAGTTCCTGGGCCTGGCGCCGACCGGCCACGAAATGCGGGTGCTGGCGGCGACCTGCGGTTCCGCCGGGGTTCCGCTCCTGATGGCGGTGCGTCTGGAGGACGGTCGGCAGCGTCATCCGCTCGACACCGCACCCGACCTGCCGGCGGCGGCGGTGCGGGCGCTGATTCGCGCGGATGCGGAGCTCCGCCTCATCGTGACCCACGCCGATCGATCGTTCATCGAGGAGGTGCACTTCGGGTCCACGCCCGCCGAAGCCGAGCGGCTCTGGTGGGATGTGAGCTGGATCTGGGGTCCTCCCGAAGATCATCTGGCGACGTTGCTGTCGACCATCGGGCCCGCGCGTTTCCTGTTCGGAACCGGCCAACCCCTGCGCCTGCCGGAGCACTGCGTGGCGAAACTCGATCTGCTGGACCTGAAGCCGGACGCCCGGGGGGCGATCGAATCAGGGAATGCGCGCCGGCTGGTGGCGGGCTGATGCTGACCACCGATCGCCTGGAATGGGCGCTCCTCCCCGCGGTCCCGGTGCCGTTCCGGGGGCACGAACTGGCGGATGACGCGCTTCGAGGCTACGCGCGGTGGATGGCGGGGCAGCCCGTGGCCGGCGTCGCCGTCTGGGCGCACACGGGGCGCGGGCCCCATCTGTCGGAGACGCAGCGGCGCCGCGTGCTGCAGGTCTGGCGCGAGGCTCTGCCCGACAAGGTGATCGTCGCGGGCGCCAATTCGGTCGAGATGGCGCGGGAGGCCCGCGCGCTCGGCGCGGATGCGGTCCTGGCGTTTCCGCGCGCCGACGAGCCGGTGGGGTTTCACGCCGCGCTGGCCCGGGAGCTGCCCGTCATCGGGTTCTATCTCTACGAGGCGGCCGGCGGCATCGCCTACGACAACCGCACCCTGCACGCCCTGCTCCAGCTTCCCGGTCTCCTCGGCATCAAGGTCGCCACGCTCGATTCGGTGATGACGTTTCAGCGCATCGCCGACCTGGCCCGCCCCTATCGGGACAAGATCCTCATCACCGGTGAAGACCGGTTCCTGGGCTACTCGTTCACGATGGGCGCCCGGGCGGCCCTCATCGGGATGGGGGCGGCGCTCACGGACCTCCAGGCCGAGCTGGTCCGGGCCTTCCGCGAAGACAACTTCGGGCTCTTCGTCCGTCTGTCGGGGATTCTGGACCGATTCTCCCAGGTCACCTTCACCGCGCCGATGGACGGGTACGTCCGCCGGATGCTGTGGGCCGCCGCGGCGCAGGGCGTCATCCCCGAAGACGCGTGCGACGATCCCTGGGGTCCGGCGCTCGACCCGGCCGAGCGTGAGGTGGTGCGTCGGGCCGTTCTGGATGCGCGCGCAGCTCGAACGTGATTTCGAGCGGTTCGGCCGGGAGCTGCCGCGCGATTTCGCGGCTCACGTCCGCGAGCGGTACCGCGTCGACCTGAGCGCCCGGTATCTCGGGTTTCCGCTCCCGCACCCTATCGGCAAAGGGTCGGGGCAGCTCTCCCTGCACGAATCCCAGCTCGAAACGGACCATGAGGCCGGCCTGGCCTTCGTGGTGCTGAAGACGCTCATCGCCCAGGACGCCACCGGCGCGCAAACCATGCGGGCCTGGGCCACGCACGAGACCAAGATGGAAATCGAGCGCCGGCGCACCGGCGACCGCGACGGGTGGACCGTGACCTGGAAGGGGCGCGGGTGGGACCGGAGCTTCGAGGAATACCTGACGCTCGTACGGGTGGGACGCGACCTCACGGGAAGCGGGGAGATGGTGGTGGTGCCGTCCGTGAAGTACCACTTGCCGGTGCTGGACGAGCCCTTTCACGACGCCGAGTATCGATTCACCACGGGAGCGCTGGCCCGCGAGTGGGGCGCCTCGCCGCTGCCGCTCGAGAAGGACTTCTCGCCCACCCTGGCCGGGGACGCACGGTCCGACGAGCGCGCCGCGATTCTCCGATGGCTGGCGGAGGTACCGGCGCGGATTCGGGCCGGCGCCGCGGTGCGGCTGGGCGTGAAACTGATGAACGCCCGCTTCGACGACGACTTTCAGCGCGCCATGGTCGAGGGCACGAAAGGCGCCGACGCACTGATCGTGTTCAACCGGCTGTTCGATGCGGAAAAGGGTGTGGCGTACGGCGGATGGGAGTTGAGTGACCGCAACCTCGGAGTGCTGGGTTCCCTAGCCCCGGGCGTCAGCCCGGGGTCCCTCACGGGGACCGGGAATGTCTGTTCCGGCAGAATGATCGTGGCGTATGCGCTGCGAGGCTGTGAAAGCGTGCAGTTGCACACTGCGTTTCAGTTACCCTTGTCGGCGTATCCTTCGAGCGATGGCTCCCGCACTCAGCGGGTGCTGCATCAGATGATTTTCGATCCCAAAGACGGGCTCGTCGCCGTTCTCCTGGAGCTCGAAGTCGCCGGGCGCCTCGCGCGTCGGGACGGCGAGCTCAAATTCCTCGACCTCGTCGATGTTGATCACCAGCGCTGAGCTGTTCGATCTCCGCCTGCCGCTGGTCGAGCCCTTCATCATCTCCGGCGGGGCGATCACCGAGCGACGGTCCCTGATCGTCCTGCTGCGCGATGACGGAGGCCACGTCGGCTACGGTGAGTGCCCGCCCTTCGAGCTGCCGTTCTACTCCGAAGAAACGCTCACGGGCGCCACGCAGCTGACGCAGGACGTCCTGCTCCCGCGGGTGGTGGGCCACGAGTTCCCCTCTCCCGAAGCGGTGGACGACGCGCTGCGCGCGGGCATCCGCGGCAATCCCTTCGCCATCGCGGGCGTCGAAACCGCCGCCTGGGATCTCGAAGCGCATCGGCGCGGCGTCGGACTGGCCCACCTGCTGGGCGAACGCCTGGGGGAGTCACCGGCCGCGCGGATCCCCTGCGGCGTCGCGCTGGGCATCCCCGAGGACCGCGAGCCCGGCACGCTCACGCGCCGCGTATACGAGGCCGTGGGCCGGGGCTATCGGCGGGTGAAAATCAAAGTCGCGCCGGGTTGGGACTCGGTGGCGGTGAGCGCCGCCCGCGCCGGGATGGCCGGCGTCGACCTTCCCCTCACGGTGGACGCGAACGGCGCCTATCGTTGGCCGCAGGACGAGAGCGCGCTGCGCGCCCTCGACGGCGCCGGCCTCCTCTATATCGAGCAGCCCCTGGCGCCCGACGAGCTGGTGGGACACGCGGAGCTGGCGCGGACCCTCCAGACCGACATCTGTCTGGACGAGACCCTGCGGAGCGCCAGTATGGCCCGTCAGGTGGTGGCGCTGGGTGGCCCGAAAGTCTGGAACATCAAAGTGCACCGGATGGGCGGGCTGTCGGAGTTCTGCCGGGTGTATGCGGTGGCCCGGGAGTTCGGGGCGCGGCTCTGGGCCGGGACCATGCCGGAATCGGGCATCGGCTCGCAGGCGCCGCTGGCGGTCGCCAGCCTTTCCCGCTTTGCGTACCCGTCCGACCTCGAGCCTTCGGCCCGCTGGTTCGGCCGGAATGCGGACGTGATCAAGCTCAGCATGGACGCGAACGGCCTGATGGCCGTTCCCAACCAGGCGGCGGGCCGGCTTCTCGATGGAGCCAGGTTCCGGGCCGCCACCAGCTCCCTCGGAGGCTCGTCGTGAATCGGATCGGCCGGATGTTCGTTGCTCTCGCGTTCGCGCTCCCCGCCGGCCTGACCGCGCAGCAGTACCCGGCGTCGCTCTTCAACGGCCTCCATTGGCGCTCGATCGGCCCGTTCCGCGGGGGCCGGACGGTGGGCGCGACGGGCGTGCCCGGCCATCCCCACACGTTCCTCATCGGCGTCAACAACGGCGGCGTGTGGAAGACCGACGATGCGGGGCGGACGTGGCTGCCGGTCTTCGACGCCGAGTCGACCGGATCGGTGGGCGCGGTGGCGGTGGCGCCGTCCGACCCGAACACGATTTACGTGGGGAGCGGGGAAGGGCTGCAGCGGCCCGACCTGTCCGTGGGCGACGGCATCTACAAGTCGACGGATGGGGGCGCCACCTGGGCGCACCTGGGCCTTCGGGACGGCCAGCAGATCCCCGCGGTCATCGTCGACCCGCACGATCCCACCCGCGTGTTCGCGGCGGTCCTGGGTCATCCCTACGGCCCCAACGCGGAGCGCGGCGTCTTTCGCTCGACCGACGGGGGCCGGAGCTGGGAGAAGGTGCTCTACAAAGATGAGAATACCGGGGCCTTCGACGTAGTCTTCAATCCCGCCAATCCCCAGACGGTGTTCGCGGTGCTCTGGTCGGGGCGCCAGGCGCCGTGGGAA
Organism: Gemmatimonadales bacterium; assembly: GCA_035568195.1. Taxonomy (GTDB): domain Bacteria; phylum Gemmatimonadota; class Gemmatimonadetes; order Gemmatimonadales; family GWC2-71-9; genus 40CM-2-70-7. The sequence goes on along the minus strand of DATMOQ010000275.1, from coordinate 1,098 downwards.
ATCGGCGGCTCGTTCGTCCTGTCGGCGAACAACGGGTTGTACAAGTCCACCGACGGCGGCACCACGTGGCGGCAGATCACCGCGGGTCTGCCGGGCGCCGGGCAGGGGCTCGGCCGCATCGGCCTGGCGGTGTCACCCAGCGAGCCGGCACGGATGTACGCCGTCATCGGGGCCGATTCGGGGGGCGGCCCGTACCGGTCTGACGACGGCGGCGAGCACTGGCAGCTGCGGAGTGCCGATCCGCGGGTCTGGGGACGGGACGGCGACTTCAACGAAGTGAAGGTGAACCCCAAGGACGCGGACGTCGTCTACATCGCGAACGTCGTGACGTGGAAGTCGACGGACGGCGGCGCGACCTTCCAGGGGTGGCGCGGGGCGCCCGGGGGCGACGATTACCACCGGCTGTGGATCAACCCAGAGGATCCCAACATCATCCTGCTCGCCGGCGACCAGGGCGCCCTCGTCACCTTGAACGACGGCCGCACCTGGAGCTCCTGGTTCAACCAGCCCACGGCGCAGTTCTACCACGTCAGTACCGACAACGGCTTTCCGTATCGGGTGTACGGCGGACAGCAGGAGAGCGGATCGGCGGGGGTGTGGAGCCGGGGGAGCGACGGCGAAATCAATTTCCGGGATTGGCACCCGGTGGGCGCGGAGGAATACGGGTACGTCGCGCCGGACCCGCTGAACCCCAATCTCGTGTACGGCGGGAAGCTCAGCCGCTATGACTGGCGAACGGGTCAGGTGCAGGACGTTTCCCCGGAGGCGGTTCGTTCGGGGAAGTACCGGTGGGTGCGGACCATGCCGGTGCTCTTCTCTCCCATCGACCCCCATGTCCTGTACCTCGGCTCGAACGTGCTCTTCAAGACCCGCGACGGCGGGGACCACTGGCAGGTGATCAGTCCCGATCTCACACGCCAGGCGTCCGACACGCCCGCGGTGATCGCGGCGTTCGAGGGCGCGGACCCGGAACGCGGGTCTCATCGAGGCGTGATCTACACCGTCGCGCCGTCGTTCAAGAAGATCACGCTCCTCTGGGCCGGCACGGACGACGGGTTGATCTGGGTGACGCACGACGGAGGCACGCACTGGGCCAAT
>DATMOQ010000274.1:0-3469 GCA_035568195.1 Gemmatimonadales bacterium | reverse complement strand
CTGAGCGCCGAGGCGTGGCGCCGGAGAGCGCCGTGATCCCCGCGGCGGTTTCCCTCACCCGGGTGGGCTGGGTCGGACGGATTGGACCCGTCCTCGACGCGGTGGACGTCGAGGTGATCCCGGGGGAAGTCGTGGCCGTGGTCGGTGCCCCGGCCTCCGGCAAGACGACGCTCCTCCGGGTCGCCGCCGGCATCACGCGCGCCCACGCCGGCCAGGCGCGGATCGGCTCCTGGGAGGCGACCGATGCCCGGGCCCGCAGGATCGTGGGCTACGCGCCGCAAGATCCCGCCTGGCTGGCGGCGTTCACCGTCCGGGAGCTGCTCGAGTACTGGGGCCGGTTCCACGTCCGGGGCAATCCCTCCGACGCGGTCCGGGACGCCCTGGCCGTCGCGGGCCTCGAAGCGCACGCGGACGACTCCATCAGCAGGGCCGACGCTCCGGTGCGCCGGCGGCTGGCCCTGGCGCAGGCGGTGCTGGGCGGGCGGCGGGTTTTGATCCTCGATGAGTTTCTCACCGGTCTCGACCCGTCCCTGCGACAGGAACTGGCCTGGCGGCTCGAGTCGCGCGCGGCGGCCGGGGTAGCCGTCTTGCTCTCGGCCGGTTCTCTGGAAGCGGTGGAGCGCGTGGCCACGCGGGTCCTGCTGTTGCGCCGGGGGCGCGTCGTCCGGGTCGCGTCCCCTTCCACTCTGTTAGGGGAACGTGTGCTCGAAGTGGTCCTCGACCGGCCGGCCCTGGCTGCGCCGACGGGCTTCCGCCTCACTTCCTTCGGACTGCAGGCGGACCTGAGCCGGGTCACGCCGGAAGCGGCGCTCGCCACCTGTCGCGCCCATCGCCTGTCCGTGCGGGCGTCGCACGTACGGCTCAAGTCACTGGAGGAGCTTGCCGTGAGTTAACTTTCGCAAATGCTCCAGCTCTTCAACACGCTCTCGCGCTCCATCGAGCCCTTCCAGCCGCTCCAGCCGCCCCGCGTCACCCTGTACACGTGCGGGCCCACGGTCTGGAACTACGCACACATCGGAAATTTCCGGACCTTCCTCTTCGAGGACCTGCTGCGCCGACACCTCGAGGCCTCGGGGTACGACGTCTTCCACGTGATGAACCTGACCGACGTGGATGACCGCACCATCAAAGCGGCGGCCGCGGCGGGGAAGAAGCTCTCGGAGCACACGGAGCAGTACGCCAAGGCGTTCTTCGCAGACCGGGACTTCCTGCGCATCCGCCCCGCTCATGTTTATCCCCGGGCCACCCAGTCGGTCCCGGCGATGGTCGCGCTGATCGAGCGGCTGCTCGCCAAGGGCGTGGCCTACAAGGGAGACGACGGGTCGGTCTACTTCGCCATCTCGAAGTTCCCGACGTACGGGCGGCTGTCACGGCTCGACACCCGGGAAATCAGGGTCGGCGCGCGTGTGGCCTCCGACGAGTACGCCAAGGACGATCCGCGCGACTTCGCGTTGTGGAAAAAGTCGGACGAGGAGGACGACCGGGTAGGTGCCGCGTGGGACGCGCCGTTCGGCCGCGGGCGCCCGGGCTGGCACCTCGAGTGCTCGGCCATGTCGCTGGACGAAATCGGGAAGCGCTTTCAGGTCGAGACGCTGGATCTCCACGCCGGCGGGATCGATTTGATCTTTCCGCACCACGAAGACGAAATCGCCCAGTCCGAGGCGGCCACCGGCAAGCCGTTCGCCCGGTTCTGGCTCCACGGGGAGTTCCTGAACCTGCGCGGGACCAAGATGTCCAAGCGGTACGGCAACATCCTCACCGCACGGGACCTTCAGGAGCAGGGGGTGGACGCGGCGTCGGTGCGGCTCCTCTTCTTCCAGACTCACTACCGCCAGTCGATCGATTTCAACGACGACGCGCTGAATGCCGCTGCCGAAGGGGTCCGGCGACTGGGAGAGTTCCAGCAGCGGCTGGCCACGGCCCGTCCCGATCCGCAGGGCACGCTGGCCGAGCTGGGGGTGGGAATGGAGCGGAACGTGCGGGCCGCGCTGGACGACGACCTCAACGCCCCGCAGGCCATGGCGCATCTCTTCGAGTTCGTGCGGGCCGCCAACCGCGAGATAGACGCGGGGGCGGGGGGCGCGCCGGTGGCGCAGGCGTCCCTCGGACAGGTGATGGACGTGCTGGACGTGCTGCCCACGAAGAAGGCCATCGCCGCCGACCTGTCCCAGTGGGTGGAAGAGCAGGTGGCCGCCCGTACCAAGGCCCGCCAGTCGCGCGACTTCAAGGAGGCGGACCGGATCCGGACGGTGCTCAAGGAGAAAGGCGTGGAGATCGAGGACACGCCCGGGGGTACCAAGTGGAAGCTGGGATGAATCCGCTGGAACCGTTGGGACCGTACCACATATGACGAAAACGGAATAAGGGGACTACATGACCGGCACATTCGCGCTCCTCCTGGCTCTTTCCCTTCCCGGCCCACGGGGGCCGAAGGCGTCCGTCGACACGGCGGTATTCGCGGGCGGGTGCTTCTGGGGCATCGAAGGCGTGTTCGAGCACCTGAAGGGCGTCGTCACCGCCACCGCGGGGTACGCGGGCGGCCATTCCGGAGCGCCGTCGTACGAGGAGGTCTCGTCGGGCGAGACCGGGCACGCGGAGGCGGTGCGCGTGGTCTACGATCCGTCGCAGGTGACGTATGCACAGCTCCTGAACGTGTTCTTCACCGTGGCGCACGATCCCACGGAGCTGAACCGGCAGGGCCCTGATGTCGGCACCAACTATCGCTCGGTCGCGTTCTACCGGGACTCGACTCAGCACGCCGCGATTACGGCGTATCTCGCGGACCTGGAGCGGCGTCATGTCTACCCGCGCCCGGTGGTGACCGAGGTCGTGCCCCTGGCGGCTTTCTATGAGGCCGAGGGCTATCACCAGCACTATATGGAGCACCACCCCGACCAGCCGTACATCGTGTATAACGACGCGCCCAAGGTCGAGGCCTTGAAGCATCAGTTCCCGACGCTCTACCGCGCGGAGTGGCACGACTAACGGGGACCGCTATCTTGGGCCCCCATGGAACTGACCCGCCTCGACGTCGTGATCGCGATCGTCTCGATCGTGGTCTGCTTCGCCCCCGCGCTCTTCTTTGCCCGGCGCTCGGGGAAGGGCACCGCTGAGTTCTTCGCGTCGGGTCAGGCGGCCCCGTGGTGGCTGGTGGGAACGTCGATGGTGGCCACGACCTTCTCGACGGACACGCCGAATCTCGTCACCGACTTCGTCCGCTCGCACGGCGTCTCGTATAACTGGGCCTGGTGGTCGTTCCTGCTGACGGGAATGGCCACCGTGTTTTTTTACGCCAAGCTCTGGCGGCGGTCGGGGGTGCTCACCGACCTTCAGTTCTACGAGCTCCGCTATGCCGGAACACCGGCTGCGGTGGTGCGGGGGTTTCGCGCCGTCTACCTCGGGCTCTTCTTCAACCTGGCGATCATGACCACCGTGACGCTCGCCGCGGTGAAGATCGCGAACGTGATGC
>DATMOQ010000273.1:0-8848 GCA_035568195.1 Gemmatimonadales bacterium | reverse complement strand
GGACTACGAGGTTTTCCTGCTGACCCGGGTCAAAGAGGTCTTCGACAAGACGGGACGGAACGACCACGCGACCATGGAGGGGCTGTCGAGCACCGCGTCGACCATCTCGTTCGCCGCGGCCATCATGGTGGTGGTGTTCGGCGTGTTCGCCTTCTCACGGGTGCTGGCGGTGCAGTTCATGGGGTTCGGCCTGGCAGTCGCGGTGCTGCTCGACGCCACGCTCATCCGGATGGTGCTGGTGCCGGCGATCATGCATATCGCGGGGCGCTGGAACTGGTGGCCCGGCGTCCGCGCTCCCAAGGATCCCACGCCCGGTCACTGATCCTTCTTCAGCATCTCTTCCAACCGCCGCATCGGATCACCCCACAGGTCCCAGTGCCAGGCTTCGACCCGGACCCCGGTGCGGGGGTGCTTCAGGGGTTTGTACTGTAGCCACGCGGGATCGAGCCCGAGGCGGTCGCCCACGGCCAGGAGCGGCTCCCGCCGCCCGCTCACCAGGTGAATCATCGGCTCGGCGTGGATGCGATGGTGGTGGAGCCAGACTCCTCCGTCCAACGCGTAGATCATTCCTTCGCGGCGGCGCGCGAAGGCCCTGATGAGGCCCGTCAGGAGCAGCTGGCGACGCCCTCCATAGTGGCCGTCCCGATCGGAGTGGCGGTGCCCATGAAGACGTAGCACTTTTTCGCGGTGTTGAGATTCGTCGCCGTCGCCGACCACCCCACCTTGGTCGCCTCGTTGACCACGACCGTGTTTGACTTCGAAGGGGTGTAGTTGTTCATCAAGGGCAAACTGGTAGTGTAGGCGGCGCTGTCGTAGAAATACGCCTCCTCGGCCGTGGCCAGATTCCGGAGGTCTGCCTTCATTCCCGCGAGCTGCGCCCTCTCTCTCGAGTTGGCGTAGTTCAGGACCGCCATCGCGGCCAGAATGCCGATGATGACGATGACGATCAACAACTCGATCAGTGTGAAGCCGCGGGCGAGGCGCATCGTCACAATGTGGGGGTGGTGCTATCCGGCGGCAAGAACCGCACTTAGTCCTTCGCCTCCACCCAATTCGGGCCCGTCCCGACACTGACGACCAGCGGTACGCGGAGTTTGGCGGCTCCCTCCATCTCGCGCTTCACCAGCGCCGCGGCGTGGTCCTGCTCACCTTCCGGCACCTCAAATACCAGCTCGTCGTGGACCTGCAGCAGCATGCGGGTCGCAAGCCTCCCTTCACTCAGTCCCGCTGCGATCCGGATCATGGCGACCTTGATCAAGTCCGCGGCTGAGCCCTGCAACGGCGAGTTGGTCGCGGTGCGCTCTCCGAAGGCCCGCATGTTGAAGTTCTTGTCCTTGAGCTCGGGGATGTACCGGCGCCGGCCGAAGATGGTCTCGGTGTATCCGCGCTGGCGGGCCTCCGCCACCGTCCGGTCGAGCCACGCGCGCACTCCCGCGAAGCGCTGGAAGTACTCGGCGATGAATCGCTTCGCTTCGTCCTGCGAGATCGAGAGCATCCGCGCCAGCGCGAAGGGGCCCTGGCCGTAGATGGTGCCGAAGTTGATGGTCTTGGCCCGGGCCCGCATCTCCGAGGTCACCTGATCGTCCGACACACCGAAGATCACGGCGGCGGTCTGCCGGTGAATGTCTCCGCCCCGCTCGAACGCCTCGACGAACGCCGGATCCCCCGACAGATGGGCCAGGAGCCGTAACTCGATCTGGGAATAGTCGGCGGTCAGGAGCACGTTGTCCGCGGACGCGACGAAAGCCCGCCGGATCGCTTCCCCGCGCGGCGTCCGGACCGGGATGTTCTGGAGGTTCGGGTCGGACGACGAGAGCCGCCCGGTGGCCGCCCCCGTCTGGTTGAAGCTGGTGTGGATCCGCCCGGTGTCCGGGTTGATGCTCGAGGGCAGCGCGTCCACGTACGTCGACTTGAGCTTCGACAGCTCGCGGTACTCGATCAGCAGCCGGGGGACTTCGTGTCCCATACCCGCGAGCTGCTCCAGCACTTCGAAATCGGTGGACGCACCGGTCTTGGTCTTCTTCAACACCGGGAGCTGGAGCTTGTCGAACAGCACGGTCCGGAGCTGCGGGGTCGACGCGATGTTGAAGTCGGTCCCCGCCGCGGCGTGGATCTCTTTCTCCAGTCGACTCAGGTCGATCGCGAATTGCCGGGACAGCTCCGCCAGAAGCTCGCGATCCACCTTGATGCCGGCCCACTCCATGTCGGCCAGCACGCGCACCAGCGGGAGCTCGATGGTGTCGAGGAGCGGGCGCAGGTGATGGTCGTCGAGCTCCCCGGCGAACGACTCCACCAGCCGCAGCACCATCTCGGAGTCGTCACAGCAGTAGCGCGCCGCTGCCGCCATCGGCACCTCGGCGAACGGTCGCTCGGCCCGGCCGCGACCGGCCGCGTCGGCATACGTGCGCATGGGGAGGTTGAGGCGCTCCAACGCCAGCGCGTCCAGGGCGTGGGAACGCCGCCCCGGATCGAGCACGAAGCTCGCGAGCATCGAGTCGTAGGTCACCCCGGCGAGTTCGACCCCTGCCCGTCGGAGCACCAGCCAGTCATACTTGATGTTGTGCCCGGCCTTCTTGACCCCGGGATCGGTCAAGAGCGCCACCAGCGGTGCGAGCTCCGGGGTCGCCAACGCCGGGAGATTCTTCGGCGGCTCGCCCCCCGCCAGCTCGCCGTCCGGCGGCCGGTGCGCGAACGGGAGATACCACGACTCTCCCGGCGCGACCGCGAGAGACATCCCCACCAGAGAGGCCCGCAGCGGGTCGATCGCCGTCGCTTCCGTGTCGATCGCGACCAGCGGTGCGCGTCGGCAGGCCTCGATCATCGCGGCCAGACCCGCGGCGGCGTCCAGGACCCGGGCCGGAACCACTGAGGCGGCCGCCGGGGGCGCCGGGGCGGGCACCGCCACGGCGGCCACCGGGGTCGGGGTCGCCACCGCGGCGCTCGGCTCCGGTCCGGAGACCTTGGATATCAAGGAACGGAACTCGAGCTCGGTGAACAGCTCGGTCAGGCGCGGTCCGTCGAGGGGCTTGAGCCGGAGGGCGTCGAGGTCGAGCACCACGGGCACGTCGCGCCGGATGGTCACGAGATCCTTCGAGAGGCGTGCCGCATCTCCCTGGGCCAGCAGCGCTTCGCGGGCCCGCTTGCCGGCGATGTCGGCAGCGTGCGCCAGGACCGACTCGAGATCCGGGTAGCGGCCCAGGAGCTCGACCGCGGTCTTTTCTCCGATTCCCTTGACGCCCGGCACGTTATCGGAGCTGTCCCCCACCAGAGCGAGGTAGTCCACCACCTGGCGAGGCGGCACCCCGAGTCGCTCGGACGCGTTCGACTCGTCCACCCACTGTTCCTCCACTCCCGCGGGGCCCGAGCGGCCGGGATTGAGGAGGGAGACGTTGGGGCCGATCAGCTGGTAAAAGTCCTTGTCCCCCGACACGATCACCGCGGGCACGCCCCGCTCGGTGGCCTTCTGGGCCAGCGTGCCGATCACGTCGTCGGCTTCGAATCCGTCCACGGTCAGGAGCGGCACCCGGAAGGCGTCGAGGAGCTGCGCGATCCGTTCCACCGAACGATCGAAGTCCTGCTGCAGCTCGGCCGAGAGCTTCTGGCGGGTCGCTTTGTACTCCGGGTAGAGCCGCTCCCGAAACGAGACCCCGCGGTCGTTGATCCAACCCAGGTACGCCGGTTGGTGCCGCTCCCGGAGCCGGAGCAGGAAGTTGGTCACGCCCCAGGCCGCAGACGTGTTTTCGCCATGGCGGGTGGTGAGCGGCCGCGCGATCATGGCGAAGAACGCGCGGTAGATGAGGGCGTAGCCGTCTACGAGGAAGAGCGCTTCCGAGGGCCGGGCAGGCATGGGCGTGAATCTAAGCCCGCCCCGCCCGAAGCGGCGTCAGGGCCCGCTGCCGTACAGCGCGCGATAGATCTCGCGATTCCGCAGCACCGACCGCACGTACCCCCGGGTCTCGACGAACGCGACGTCTTCCAGGAAGAGATCCGGGTCCGCGGCGGGAGCCCGCGCGAGCCAGCGGTCCACCGGAGCGCTGCCCGCGTCGTACGACGCGACCGCCGCGTCCACCCGCCCGTTGTACCGCCGGAGCAGTGCCCCCAGATGTGCGGCGCCCAGGTGCAGGTTCAGGTCGGGGACCGTGAGCCACTCCGGGGCGAAGGGGAGATCGAGCCCCCGGGCCGTGTACGCCGCGGTGCTGGGGAGGAGCTGCGCGAGGCCCCGGGCACCCGCGTGCGAGAGCGCCTCCCGATCGAACACGCTCTCCTGCCGGATCAGGGCGGCGAGGAGGAGCGGGTCGACGTGAAACTCCTCCGCTTCGGCCTCGACCGCGCGCCGGTTGGGCCACGGGAAAATGGCCCGCAGTACCCGCGGGTCTCCCGGCGCCCGCGGAGCCGCGAGCCACGCCAGCCGGACCGAGAGCGATCCCCAGCCCCGCGCCGCCAGTCCCGCGCTCCAGGCCAGGAGGGGTTCGGCCGAGTCGGGTGGGCCGGCCAGCAGGGCGCGCGCCTGCGCGTCCGCTTCGGAGTCCAGCCCCGCGAGCAGGAGCGTGTCGAGGCGGGCAAGCCCCGCGGTCACCGACGGAATTATGGAGTCCGAGCGCTGACCCACGGACAGCGGAGGGAGCCCGGCCATGGCACGGGCCCGCAGGCCGTAGTAGCCGATGGAGTCGTCTCGGGCCAGCGCGGCCCACTGCGCCTTCGCCCCCGTGCTATCCCCTCGCGCTGCGGCGACCTTCCCCAGCCAGTAGCGCGCGGCGCCGTGCGGCCCCGGACCGGTCGCGACCTCGCCCTGAAACCATTCCGACGCGCGATCGAGAGCCCCTCGCCGGTACTCCCAGGAGCCGAGTCGCATTCTGGCCTGCGCGGCGGAGGGATCGAGCGCATGAGAAGTGCAGAGCTCCCGGAACATCGCCTCGGCGCCGCTCGAGTCGCCGCGCTCTGCCAGCCGGTCGCCGGCGAGGTACAGAGCCGTGACCGCCGCCGTGTCGGCGGGATAGGCGCGCGCGAAGTCGAACAGCGCCTGGGGCGCGCTCGAATCGCTCATCCGTAAGAGGACCCGCGCCCGCCGGTAGGTGCCCAGCGCCTTCGTGGCTGAATCGGTCGCGACGGCCACCGCCCGCTCGTCCGCTTTGAGGGCCTCCCGTTCCCTTCGAGAGGCCGACAGCAGGTCGGCCCAGACCAGCAACGTGGTCGCGCTCGAATCGCCCGAGAGCAGCGAGCGTCGCACCTGCACCAGCGCCGCCGGCGTATCCCCGTGAGTCCGCAACACCTGGGCGAGCGCGATCCGCTCCGACGGCGCCAGCGGCGGGAGGGGGCCCTGGGCGAGCGCCACCCCCGCCGCGGCGTCATCGGACAAGGGTGCGTTGACGAAGAGCCGATAAAGGAGGGCGCGAGCCCACGCCGTGTCCCCGCGGGCGAGGGCGACCCGGGCCGCATCGAGCGTCCCGCCCGGCGCGCCCGACAGCGCGTCCACCGCCCGGGCCGAGTCCCCCGCCGCCAGCAGCGCACGGGCGCGGTAGAGCGGCGCCCGGCGGGAGGCCGGGAAGGAGAGGCCGCTCAGGAGGGAATCCACCGCCAGGGTATCGGCGGTCACTCCGGCCTGGCGGAGTCGAAGCCATTCATCGATCGACGGAAGACCGGCGTCGCGGGCGACCGCGTAGTACCGGCGGGCGCTGTCCAGTGTCCCGGCGCGGTCGAACGCGACGGCGGCGCGGACGGCGAGCAGCGCGGCCCGGCTCCCGCTCGCTCCGGCGCGCGCCCGGAGGTAGTCGCGCGCGGCCGCGGCCGGCTTGCCGAGCCGGTCCTCGGCCTCCGCGAGGATCGCATAGCCCACCCCGCCACCCGAATCGGCCAGCCAGGACCGCCCCTGGAGGAGTGCCACCACCCGCGCGTAACGGCGGGCGGACAGCTCGGCACGGGCATTGGCGATGAGGAGCGGGGCGGACGCCGCGCCGGCACCGGCACCGGCGCCCGTGATGAACGCTTCGGCGGCATGCCAGGGACGACCGGCGGTTTCGAGGGATTCCGCGCGCACGACCTGCGCGGGAGGGGGCATCTGCCCCGCGAGGGCCAGGGGCCAACTGAAGAGGAGCGCCCCGACGGCGCGGCGCATCAGTTCGTGTGTCGCAGTCGGGTCGCCACGCGGTCGAAATCAGCGCGTGAGCCCGGCGTCATCCGGAAGCGCCCGAACCCGGTCTGGTCGACGAAGAGCAGGTCCAGCCGCAGACTGGTGTAGACCCACCGAATCCCGTGGACGCCCGTCCGCGAGTAGTCGCTTTCGAGATCGTACATCTCGTCGGGCTCACCCAGCGTGATGAAGACCTCGCCCCGGTCCGTGAGCCATCCCGGATCGGCGGATTCGGTGAAGCGCTGGCTCGCGATCTGCACCCGAGTGAGGTAGGCGTTCAGCGCCTCGTTCTCGGGGGTCATGGTCACCGGGTCCGAGGCGGTCCAGAAATCGCGCCACGCCTGCGGGCGGAGCGAATCGGGTGCGGAGTGGAGCTTGGCCACCAGGTCCTGCCGCGGGAAGAATCGCAGCAGGCTCAACATCTCCTCCCAGTTCGTCACCACCCAGAGCGACGAGAAGCTCACGAGGAAGGGTGCCACCACGTTCGGACCCCCGCCCACGGGTTGCGCGCGGAAGCGCTCCTGGCCCACCGGCAACTTGCCGGGGGGAACCCGGATCGACGCATGGGAGAGACCCGTGGTGGCGCTGAGGGCGACGGTATCGGACCAGAGCGTGTCGCCCTTGGATCCCTCCACCACCCCCAGGACTCGCGTCCCCGGGGCCAGGTTGTAGCCCTCGAGGTAGAACACGAGCGTGTCGTTCCCGTAGGGAAGCGTCGCCCGCGGATTGGTCACGAGGGCGGGGACGGTGTCCCGGCGGGAGCGCCCTGCCCCTTCGTAAACCGGAATCGGGCTGGAGAGCGCTGGCCCGTCGAACTTGGGGATAGTGTCGACCACTTCCTGCCGGGAGGCGCCCACCGCGTCCCGGTCCCGGACCACGATGCCGATGGTGCAGGGTCCAGGCGCGACGTTCATGAACTGCTGGAAGATCACGCTTTCGTCGGCGCGGAGGGTTTCCTGAAAACTCCGCACCCGCACCGTTTCATCGCGCGTCAGGGTTCGCGGGACGCCGTTCGCGCCGTGGAACGTCAGCTCCACCCGGTACGCGGCCATGAAGTCGTTGCCGTCCCGGCGGAACCGCAATGAATGATTGGCGAACGACAGGGATACGAGCGCCAGGGTGGAGTCCGGCGTGGCGCCGGCGAGCCAGCGGATCGCGCCGACCCAGGGGAGCGGATCTCCGCCCGCGAGGAACCCCATGGTCCGATACTGCAGCCCGGGGTCGAAGAGGCGGGCGACCGTGGTCGCGGGCTGGGGGTTGTCGGGAGATCCCACCCGCGACCACGAACCGCAGGCCGCCAGCGACACCCCGAGGACCACGGTGACGACTACCCGTTTGCTCACTTGCTCCACCTCAAATCCGGGCGTTAGTTTGGCGCGTCCTCATGCCCACCGAGAATCTCGCCGGCCGAACCATCGCCGGCTACCGTCTCCTCGAGCGCGTCGGCGAAGGCGGCACGGCGGAAGTGTACCGGGCGGAACACGCCGAGCGCGGAGCCGCCGCGTTCAAGGTATTGCGCCCCCGCCTGCGTGGCGACCCCACCGCGGTGAAGCGCTTCCTCCGGGAAGCGGGGTACGGCGCGCGTGTGACCCACCCCGGCGTGGTGCGGACCTTCGACTTCGGCGAGGCCGACGGCCTGTACTACCTGGCGCTGGAATGGGCTCCGGGGGACTCACTCGCGGCATTCCTACACCGTAACGGACCGCTCGCTCCCCCCGAAGCGGTGGCCCTGGTGCGGCAGCTCGCGGACGCCCTGGCCGCCGCGCACCAGGCCGGCATCATCCACCGGGACTTAAAGCCCGAAAACATCATGTACGATGCGGCGACTCGGCGGGCCCGGCTGCTCGATTTCGGGATCGCCCGGGACGCGGAGCTGCCGCCGGAAGAGCGACTCACGCGCACCGGGTTCTTTGTGGGAACCCTGCAATACGTTGCCCCCGAAGCCCTTTCAGGCGAGCTGGTGGACGGCCGCGCCGACATCTATAGCCTCGCGACCATCGCCTACTACCTGCTGACCGGCCGGCACCCGTACAACGGGCGCTCCCCCCGCGAGCTCTTCCAGCAGCTCCTGACTCAGCCCCCCGAGCCCCTGAATCAGGCCGTTCCCGGCCTGCGGTTCTCGGGCGGACTCGAGTCCGCCATCATGCGTGGGCTGGCGCGCGATCCGGCCGCGCGCCAGCCCACGGTCGACACCCTGGCCGCGGAGCTCGAGCGGGGCCTCGCGGCTGACCCGACTCCCCCGCCGTCGAAGGGCCTGCTCGGGGCACTCAAGAGTTTCGTCGGCCGCAAGTGAGATGTTAGTAGTAGCATGTACAACTACTATAGGTGTGAATGACTGACCTGGAGCGCCTGCGCGACCTGCTCCTGACCCGCTCGGTCACCCGGGGCGACTTCACCCTCTCCTCCGGACGACGGTCCATCTTCTACATCGACGCCCGGCGCACCACCATGGCCGGTGAAGGGCTGGCCCTCATCGGCTCCCTGGCCCTCGAACGCCTGGCCGCCAGAGGATGGACCCCCCGGGCCGTGGGCGGCCTCACCCTGGGGGCCGATCCGGTCGCGTATGCGATCGCTGCCGCGGCCCGCGCCCGCCGCCCCCCTGCCCCGCCCCTCGACGCCTTCACCGTCCGCAAACAGGCCAAAGCCCACGGAACCGGGCGGCGTATCGAGGGCTGTTTCGAAGCCGGGCAATCCGTGGTAGTAGTGGAGGACGTGATCACC
>DATMOQ010000272.1:0-2860 GCA_035568195.1 Gemmatimonadales bacterium | reverse complement strand
CTTGAGCGGGATCCCGAAATCCCGGGCGTACTCCTCCATCACGTACATCACCCCGCGCCCGGTCGCCTCCTCGCGGCCGAGCGATCCTCCCAGTGAGATGGGCTTCCCGGTGACGACGGCGGGCGTGTACCCCTGACGGTTCGAGTACTCGTCCAGGATCCAGGCCATCACCTGGGCGTTGGTGTTGACGTCCGGCGCCGGGATGTCGCGGTAGGGGCCGAGGATGATGGCGATGCGCTGGGTGAAGCGGCGGGTGAGCCGCTCGAGCTCGAGCGTGGAGAGCTTGCGGGGATCCACCGAGATCCCGCCCTTGGCGCCCCCGAACGGAATGTCCATCAGCGCCGTCTTCCAGGTCATGATGGTGGCGAGACCCAAAACCTCGTCGTGATCGGCGTGCGGATGGTAGCGGATGCCGCCCTTGCACGGCCCCCGCGCACCGTTGTGCTGGATGCGGTACCCGGTGAACACCTCGATCCGGCCGTCGTCCATCCGGACCGGCAGCTCCACCGTCATCTCCCGGAACGGCGTGAGCAGGATCCGCCGCATGTACGACTCGAGGTTGACAAGGTTGGCCGCCCGGTCGAATTGACTCTGGACGATGGACTTCCCCGACATCGCCGGGGGCGTGGGAGGGATCAACGCGGTGCTCATCCGGGCAGAGAGAGCCGGCGGGTGGCCAGACGGGCCGCGGGGTGCTGCGCTTCGGTGAGGGCGTGACCGGGGTTGGGAGCCCCGGGCCGGCGGATGCCCCCGTCGGTCAGGGCGCCGATGACGTCGGCGCGGGCGGGGCCCGTCCCTGCCTGCTCCAGGACGAACACGCACCCGGAATTCCGGGACGCGATGGCCGCGACGCAGGCGTCCCACGCGAGATCCCCGGTCAGGGGCTGTGGGGCGACCACCAGCGGTACGGCCGCGACGTCCAGGCCCCCGCCGCTCACCAGCGGAGCATCCAGCCCCTGGGCCAGCGGGGCCCACAGCTCGGCGGGGCCGTCGCCGAATCCCACGATCTGGCCGAACCGCCAGCGGGAATCGCTCGCCAGCTCCACCAGGGCCGTGACGAGCTCCGCGTCGGTGGGGGGCGTGGCGGAGTGCCCCGAGGCGAGCAGCACGGAACCGGTGTCCGCGAACCAGCGCTCCGCGGGACCCAGGTCCGCCGGCTTCCGGGGCGCGTAGAGCGCGTAGCGGCGGGTGGCCGCAATCTCGTCCGAGGCCTCGTCCCATTGCTCGTCGTGCTCGGCCGATTGCGCGGCGGCCTCGAAGGCCACTTCGGCGGCCTGATACCGGCCGGCGTCGCGCAGGACTTTGCCGCGCAGGCGCAGGGTCGCGGCGTGGGGCTCCAGGGCGAAGGCCCGGTCGAGGGCCAGCAGCGCGCGGTTGCGGTCTCCCAGGCGATAGGCGGCAAAGCCCAGCTCGTGCCAGACCACCGCCAGGTCGGGATCCGCGTCGACCGCGTGTTCCAGGACCTCGAGCGCTTCCCGGAACCGGTCGAGCTCGATCAGGGCCGCGCCTTCCAGCGCGAGCGCGAAGGCGGCCTCTCCGAACTGGGCGCGCGCGCCGAAGGCCAGGCGGAGAGCGTCGGCGGCCCGCTTCTGCGAGCGCAACAGCTCAAAGTACTCGGCCCAGGCGGGCTTGAGATCGGGGTAGGTGGTGAGCGCTTCCCGGTAGGCGGATTCCGCTTCGGAGATGCGTCCCTCGCGCGCCAGCCAGCGCGCGCGGACCATGGCGCGTTCGCTGGGAGCGTCGGGGAACAATTCGAAAGATGCGGTGGTCCGCATTCGGCAAATCTACCCGCGGCGCGGTCGCTGGCTAGCGGCGACGTCGCGTTCTAATATTCCCGCCATGGACAACGATCGTCTCCTTCGTGAGCTGTCGGAATTCCTTCGGATTCCGTCGATTTCCACACTGCCGGCGAACGACCAGGACTGTCGCCGGGCCGCCGAATGGGTGGCGGCCGAGCTGCGGCGTCTGGGGTGTTCAGACGTGCAGCTCCTTGCGAGCGAAACACATCCGGTGGTCTGGGGCGTCGGCCCCGAAGTTCCCGGTGCGCCGACACTGGTTCTTTACGGACACTACGACGTGCAGCCCCCCGATCCCCTCGACGAGTGGACGACGCCCCCTTTCGAACCGACGGTGCGGGATGGAAAGCTCTACGCGCGGGGGAGCGCCGACGACAAGGGGCAGGTCTTCTGCCTGCTCCGGGCCATCGAAGCGGCGGGGCACCCGCGGGTCAACCTGCGCTTCCTCATCGAAGGGGAAGAGGAGCACGGCAGCCGCGTGTTGTTCGAGCTGCTCAAGAAGGAGCCGCACCGCGTGAAGGCGGACGCGGTGCTCGTGGCCGACATGGCCTACGTCGCGCCCGGCTGGCCCGCGGTATACTCGGCGCTCCGGGGTCTCTGTTACGCGGAGATCTCCGTGCGGACGTCGAAGACCGATCTGCATTCGGGCGAGTACGGCGGGGCCGCCCCTAACGCGCACGAGGAGCTCGCGCGCCTTTTGGGCCGCCTCAAGGGACCCGATGGCAAGATCAACATCCCCGGCCTTTACCAGGCCGTGAAGCCGCCCACGCGGCAAGAGCTGGCGTCGTGGCGCCGGCTGCCCTTCAAGGAGAAGGCGTTTCTCGAGAAGCAGGTGCAGGCCAAGGCGCTCACCGGCCTCAAGAAGTACTCGGTGCTGGAGCGGCTCTGGGCCCTCCCCACGTTCGAGATTCACGGCATCATGGGCGGGTTCACCGGTGCCGGAGCCAAGACCGTCATCCCGGCCCAGGCCACCGCGAAGGTGAGCCTGCGCCTGGTGCCGAATCAGAAAATGAAGACGGTGGAGAAGCAGCTGCGGGCGGCCGTGAAGAAGCTGGCGCCGAAGT
>DATMOQ010000271.1:0-8933 GCA_035568195.1 Gemmatimonadales bacterium | reverse complement strand
ACCGTGCAGTCGAGGAACTCGAGGAGCCGCATCCGCATCTGCAGATACGTCACCCCCTCGCGGTTGGCCGCCACCCGGATGCCGACTTCGTCGTCCAGCTGCCGCCGGACGAACCCCTGTGCCACCTCCAGCAGCCGCTGCGCGATCAGGCGATCGAGGGCCGCGGTCTCCTGATCCCGCTTGGTAAAGCGGCGGTCGAGCTTTTTGGCCAGGGTCGGCTCACACAATCCCAGCAGCAGCGCCCGGACTTTGGGATCCGGCCGGGTGCGCTTGGTGCCAATGGCCTCCCGCTCCACCTTGGCGCAGGTGGGCAGGTCGTTACGGTGCAACCGGAGAAACTTGGTCATACGGTCGTACAGGTCGGTCCGGCCCGGCGCCGGCGGCGCCCGGCGCCCCGCCAACAGGTCGCTGACGTATTCCTCGGAAACCTGAACGGCTTCGGCCAGCTCTCTGGGAGTGCGCTTCAGTTCCTTGAGACGACGGCGGACCAACTGAGAAACCTTGATGGGACGTTTGATCGGTGTCGCTGCAGGCATTCGGTTCACCCCTCTGGTACGCGAAAGCCCGCTCCACGCTTCAGCTTACGGGCGCGTGTGGCGGGCCGCTGCCGGAAGGAATATCACCAGGCGGACCCCTAAATGGTAGTCCCTCCATGACTTCCCGCCCGGGACCAGCGTTTCGAGAAGAATATCAGGGATCCCCCCAGGATGATCACGGCGAAAGAGAACCATTGGATGGCGTACGACAGGTGGGGACCCTCTGAGAGTTCCGGCGGGGGCCACCGCCGAATCACCGGTGTCCCCGGTCCCCCCATCGCACGGGCAGGCAGGGAGTCTTCGACCAGGAACGCCATCCCGGCGTGCGGCACCGCGACTCCCACCACCTCGGCGCTCTCCGGTTCCCGCCACCGGCTGGTGTCGACCTGCCAGGCGTCCGGCGAGGGCACCCAGCCACGGTTCACCCAGACGATTCCGCCGTTTGCCAGCCGCAAGGGAGCCAACAAAGCGACTCCGGGAACCCCCTCGAGCGTCCGGCCGGTCCAGACCCGCTCGCGCGTGAAGTCGTACACACCCACCGCCCGCACGCGGCGCCATTGCACGGAATCGAGCGACTCGGCGCCGGTGACGGCGAGCGCCGGGAGCCGCGCCCGGTCTTCGATCCGGGCGTTCAAGGCGCGGCGCTCGTGGAGGCGGGAGACTTGCCAGAAGCCAAGCCGCACGCAGCCGGCCGCGATCAGCGTCGCGGCGATCAAGCCCGCGAGGTCCTTCCCACGGCTCGTTGCTCGGCTCATTTGGCCTTCCCCCGGATCAGAGCGACTTTTGCGACGCGATTGAGCCGCTTGATGGCCGCTTCCCGCCGCAGCGCGGCCGAGCGATCGGTGTGACGCTCGTGGTAGACCAGGCGCACCGGCAATCGGGCACGGACATACGCACTCCCCGTCCCCGCCCGATGTCTCGCCAGGCGCCGGGTGAGGTCGTTGGTGATTCCGGTATACAGGGATCCATCACCACAGCGAAGCACGTAGACCAGCCACTCGTGGCGCATGGCCGGAAGCTAGCGGGGCACCGACGGGGCGGCCATTTTCAGCGGCCGTGAACGCGACTCCCCCTCCCCCGTCCCAGAACGCCCTCCGCATGGCCCGCAACGGGCTGATCGTGCTGACGTTCATCAACCTGTTCAACTATCTCGACCGGTACGTGGTGCCCTCGCTGTTCGAGAGCCTGAAGCACTCCGAGCTGGCGCCGAGTGACAAGCAGCTCGGACTGACCATGACGGTGTTTCTCATCGTGTACACCCTGGCTGCGCCGATCTTCGGCCGGCTGGGGGACAAGCGAGATCGCCCGCGACTGCTGGCCGTAGGCGTGCTCCTCTGGAGCATCGCCACGACCCTCGCCGGGTTCAGCCGGAGCGTGTTTCAGCTGCTATGCGCACGGGCACTCGTGGGCGTCGGGGAGGCCGCGTACGGCACTGTGGGCCCCAGTCTCCTGGCGGACTATTACCCGAGGGCCTCCCGCGGGCGCGCGTTCACCATCTTCTTCATCGCGATCCCGGTCGGATCGGCCCTGGGCTACATGGTCGGGGGCCTGGTCGATCACGCCTTCGGCTGGCGCCGGGCGTTTTTCGTGGCCGGCGTGCCCGGCCTGCTCCTCGCGTGGCTGGCGCTCCGGCTGTGGGACGCCCCGCGAGGGGGTCACGACGAGGTGTCAGCAGGCCCGGCCACGAGGGACCTCCTCCGTACGCTCTTCGAAAACCGCGCCTATCGACTGACCGTCCTCGGCTACGCCGCCTACACCTTCGCGCTGGGGGGCGTCGCCGCGTGGATGGCGTCGTTCCTGAGTCGCGTCCGCGGCCTTCCCATGGCGAGTGCCACCGTTCGGTTCGGCGGCATCGTCGTACTCACGGGGCTCGCGGGAACGTGGTTCGGAGGGCGACTGGCGGACCGGCTCCTGGCGCGCACCCGCGAGGCCTATCTCTGGATGTCGGGCGTGGCCACGCTGGTGGCGGCCCCCCTGTTCGCCATCGCCTTGATATCACCGGTTCCCGCCGTGTACTGGACCGCCATGATCCTGGCGCAGCTGTTGATGTTCGCCTCGACCGGGCCCATCAATGCCCACATCGCGAACGTGGTGGGCCCGGACATCCGCGCCACCGCCGTGGCGGTCAGCATCTTCACGATCCACGCCCTGGGGGACGTGCCGTCACCGTTCCTCGTCGGCGCCATTTCGGATGCCCGGTCTCTCGCCCTGGCGGTGCTGATACTGCCGGTGGCGGCGGGCATCGGCGGATTGATCTGGTTGTGGGGCGCGCTGGAAAAGAAAGGCGTCGAGAAACAAACCGTCTAGAAGCATGCCTCTCGACGTCTTGTCTCTCGACGTTTTGTTTCTCGACGTCTTGCTTCTTGACGCTTTTCTAGCCGAGCGTCGCCGTAACCGAGAAGCTCGGAATGCCCGCGAGCGCCTTCGACACCGGACATCCCGTCTTGGTCTCGTTCGCGAGCTTGGCGAACGTCGCCTGATCGACACCGGGGACGGTGCCCTTCACCGTCAGGTCCATCTTCGTGATCCTGGGACCGCCGTCGACCATGTCCAGCGTACACGCCGCCGTGGTCTCGAGCTTCGTGGCAGGCTTACCGGCTTTTTCCAGAGCGGCCGCCAGTGCCATGGAGAAACAGGCCGCTTCGGCCGCCGCGAGGAGCTCCTCCGGATTGGTGCCCGCGGCGCCCTCGAAGCGGGTCTTGAACGTGTACGGCCCCTGAAAGGCCCCGCTCCCCGCCGCGAACGTGCCCTTCCCGTCCTTCAGCTTCCCTTCCCACACCGCGTTCGACTTGCTGGTCGGCATTGTCAAAGCCCTCGGTTTCGTGTTGTGCGGGGCGGCTGGCGACTCGGCCTCTTACGCGATACCCTACACGCCGCCCCAAACGTGAGGATACAAGAATGGCTACCAAGAAAACCGCCAAACGGAAGCGGTCCCCCGCTAAGAAACGCGCCGCGCCAAAGCCCCGTTCCGCCAAGCGCGCCACCCGCCGTCAGCCCGAGACCCTCCGGCTCCGCGGGGTGTTCCCCGGCGTTACGGTCAGTGACGTCCAGCGGTCGATCCGCTGGTACCGCGACGTCCTGGGGCTCACCGAGGGACAGAAATGGGAGAATAACGGCCAGCTGATGGGCATCGAGATGCTGGCCGGGACGATCTCCTTCTATCTGACCCAGGACGATTTCGCCAAGGGACGCGACCGGGTGCTGGGCGCGGGCGTCCGGCTCTGGGCCCGCACCGCCCAGGATATCGACATGCTGGCGACCCGGGTGAAGACCAAGGGCGGCACGCTGACGCAGGAGGTCCAGGACGTGGGCTGGGGTCCGCGCGGCTTCGCCATCGACGACCCCGACGGCTACCACCTGACGATCTTCCAGGAGGCCTGACCTGACGCCCCGTCAGCGCGCGGTTCTGGCGCTGGTGGTCGACACGCTCATCCCGGACGGGGCGGGCATCGGGCTGGCGGAACGGGTGGCGGCCGTCGTGGACGGCTTGCCGGCGGCAGATCAGGCGCAGCTCGGGCAGCTGCTCGGGCTGTTCGAGTCGCGCCTCCTCAATCTCCTCTTTTCCGGAGCGTTCCGCCCCTTCACGCGGATGGACCGCGGAGGGCGCGAGCGGTTCTTGGGCTCCTGGGCCACCAGCCGCTTGAATCTCCGCCGCAGCGCATTTCAGGCGCTGAAGCGCATCACCGCGGTCACGCACTACACCGCCACAGACGACGCCGGCCGGAACCCCGCGTGGGCAACGCTCGGCTACCCCGGTCCCCTCTCCGCTCCCCCGCCCAAGCCGAAGACCATCACGCCGCTCGCCATCGACGGCGACACGACCCTCGAGTGCGACGTGGTGGTCGTGGGCTCCGGTGCCGGGGGAGGCGTGGTAGCCGGCGAGCTGGCGCGCGCCGGGAAGCGCGTGATCGTTCTCGAGAAGGGCGGCTACTTCAACGAGGCCGATTTCACCCAGCGGGAAGGCGAAATGCTCGCGCGGCTGTATGACGCGGGCGGACTCCTGGCCACGAAGGACCTGGGACTCGTCATTCTCCAGGGGAGCTGCCTGGGTGGCGGGACGGTCGTGAACTACACGACCAGCTTCCACACCCCGGACGCCGTCCGGCAGTCGTGGGCGCGGGAGCACGGCCTGCCGCACTTCACCTCTGCCGACTTCACCCGCCATCTCGACGCCGTCGCCCAGCGGATCCACGTGAACACCGATCATGCCGCGCCGTCGGCGCGGGATCGGATCCTGATCCGCGGGCTGGAGCGGTGCGGCTGGCATCACGGGCTCCTGCCCCGGGACGTCGACGGATGCCCGCAGGACGATGCTTGCGGATACTGCGGCTACGGATGTCAGCGCAGCGCCAAGCGCTCGACGCTCGTCACGTACCTCCAGGACGCCGCCGACCACGGAGCCTCGTTCGTGGTGGGTGCGGAGGTGCGGCGGGTGACGCGTGCGGAAGGACGGGCCACGGGCGTCGAAGCGCTGGTGCGGGTGGAGGGCGCGCCGCGCCCGTTCACGCTCTCGGTGCGCGCGAAGCACGTGGTGGTAGCCGCGGGCTCCATCCACACCCCGGCGCTCCTCCTGCGCTCGGGGATCCGTCACCCCGCCCTGGGCCGCCATCTCGTGCTCCATCCCGCCACGGCCCTGCTGGGTCTGATGGATGAGCCCGTGCGCCCCTGGACCGGAGCGCTCCAGGCACACTTCTCGGACCAGTTTGCGGATCTGAGAGACGGTTTTGGTTTCAAGTTCGAGACGGCGCCCATGCACCCGTCGCTCGCAGCCCTCGCGCTTCCCTGGGAAACCGGCGCCGGGTACCGCGACGCGATGGCGCGTCTGCCGCACCTCACACTGGTGGGCATTCTTCTCCGCGACCGTTTCGGCGGCCGGGTGCGCGTCAACCAGGCGGGCGCGCCGGTGGTAGACTATGCCCTCTCCCGGTACGACCGGGAGCACCTCTGGCGCGCGGTGCAGGAAGCCGCGCGCTTGCTGGAGGAAGCGGGAGCCCGGGAGATCGCCGCTCCGCAGTCGGTCTCGCGGTGGTATCGTCCCGCGGATGGCTCCGGAGCGCGCGCCCGCTGGCTCGACCAGGTTCGCGCCGCCGGGCTCCGCGCGAATCAGGTGCTGATGGTCACGTTCCACCAGATGGGATCGTGCCGGATGGGCGGGAATCGGACCACGTCGGTGGTGAACCCCGACAACCAGGTGTGGGACACCACCGGCCTCCACGTCGCCGATGCGAGCGTTTTCCCGTCGGCGTCCGGAGTGAATCCGATGCTGACGATCATGGGAATTGCACACCGAGCCGCAGAGATAATCAGCCATCAGCCATAAGCCATCAGCCACATCACAGGAGAGACCATGCTACTTCTCGCCGTCCTTTCTCTGGCGCTCCAATCACCCCAGTCGGCAGCCGACTCTTCGCCCTTTCGCGCCCTGGTGCTGCCGACGGCCACGCGGATGCGCTCCTCCTCGGGAGCCCCCGGGCCGAACTACTGGCAGCAGGAGGCCGACTACACCATTCACGCGAGCGTCGATACGGCCTCGAGCACGCTCACGGGAAGCGAGCGGATCCACTACGTCAACCACTCGCCCGATTCCCTGCCCTTCGTCTGGATGCAGATCGAGCAGAACATTTTCGCGAAGAACAGCATCACCTACTTGCTCAACCAGCCCCCACTCGAGTTCGCGGGCGGGGTCAGCTTCGACTTCACCGGGAAGGGATTCATCGGCGGGATCACCATCGCGAAGCTCGAGGCCGCCGGGAAACCCCTCACTCGGACCGAGTACGGCACCATGATGCGCGTGGAGCTGCCCAGCCCCCTCCCGCCGGGTGCCGCGATCGACTTCGACATCGACTGGCATTTCCCCATCCCCCCCTACGGCGGCGGGCGGATGGGACGGGTGGGGAACCGGCTGTACGAGCTGGGCCAGTGGTACCCCCGGATGGTGGTCTACGACGACGTCCGCGGCTGGAATCCCCTGCCCTACATCGGCGCCGGCGAGTTCTACCTCGAGTACGGGAACTTCGACGTCACGCTGACCCTGCCCGCGGGCTACGTGCTCGGCTCCACCGGCACTGTCGCCAACCCCGAAGAAGTCTGGTCCGCTGACACGCGGGCACGTCTGGAGAAAGCGCGAAGCTCGGAGCAGGCGATCGGCGTCATCACCAAAGAGGAAGCGACGGCCAACG
Organism: Gemmatimonadales bacterium; assembly: GCA_035568195.1. Lineage (GTDB taxonomy): Bacteria > Gemmatimonadota > Gemmatimonadetes > Gemmatimonadales > GWC2-71-9 > 40CM-2-70-7. The sequence goes on along the minus strand of DATMOQ010000271.1, from coordinate 2,218 downwards.
GCCGCCGGCCCACGGCCGGTGTGAAGAGCTGGCACCTCACGGCCACCAACGTGCGGGACTTCGCGTGGTGCGCCTCCCCGGAATACCGCTGGGATGTGTCGGGCTACGACGGCAAGCTGATCAACACCCTCTACCGCCCCGACGCCACGCCCTGGCTCGAGGCCAACCGGATGGCCCGGTTCACCATCAAGTACTTCTCGGAGAACTGGTATCCCTATCCCTGGCCCAGGGCCACGACCTGCGAAGGTCCCGTGGAGGGCATGGAATACCCCATGATCACCTTCGTGCCCGCATTGCCCCACCGCGAAGATCAGTTCTGGGATCTGATGCACGAGTTCGGGCATCAGTGGTTCCCCATGGTCACCGGCACCGACGAGCGCCGGTACCCCTGGATGGACGAGGGATTCAATTCGTTCATCGATTACGGCGCCGCCGCGGAGTACTTCAAGGGCACGGCGTACGGCGACACGGTGTGGCGGGAGGTACTGTCGTTCGCCAAGCCCGCCATGGCCCCCGGCGCCGAGAAGGCGATGATCGACAAGCCCGTGGAGCAGCAGAATCTGGCGTGGGCCGCGTACCAGAAGCCGCCCCTGATGCTCATCCTGCTCCGCGACCAGGTGCTGGGACGCACGACCTTCGAGCGGGCGTTCCGCGACTACATCCGCCGCTGGCAGTTCAAGCACCCCCAGCCGGCGGACTTCTTCCGCACCATGTCTGACGTCTCGGGACAGGATCTCGACTGGTTCTGGCGGGAGTGGGTGTTCACCACCGCGCGGCTGGATCAGGCGGTCGATTCGGTGACGCCCAAGGGCGACTCGACCTACATCTATCTGTCGAACCGCGAAGCGATGGTAATGCCGGTGACCATCGAGCTGCGCCACGCCGACGGCACCAAGGAGCGGATGAACCTGCCCATCGAGATGTGGAACCTGGCCCCGAAGTTCACGCTCCGGGTGGCGTCGAAGAGCCCCATCGCGAGCGTCGTTCTGGATCCGGATGCGGTGTACCCGGACCGGGATCGGAGCAACAACACCTGGAGTAAATAAACCTGACGGCTATTAATGCATCCCTGACGTGGCGAATTGCTTGACGAGGTCGCCGAGGACGGCCTTGGCGTCCCCGAACAGCATCCAGGTGTTGTCCTTGACGTAGAGATCGTTGTCGATACCGGCGAAGCCCGGATTCTTGCTCCGCTTGATGGCGAGCACGGTCCGGGCTTTGTCCGCATCGATGATGGGCATCCCGTAAATCGGTGACCCTTTCGCCGTCCGCGCCGCGGGATTCACGACGTCGTTGGCGCCGATCACCAGGGCCACGTCGCACTGCGGCATTTCCGGGTTGATCTCGTCCATCTCGACCAGGGCCGAGTAGGGCACGTTCGCTTCGGCGAGCAGGACGTTCATGTGCCCGGGCATCCGCCCCGCCACCGGGTGGATCGCGAACTTCACCGTGACCCCGCGCTTGGTGAGCTGGTCGTACAGCTCCTGCGCCTTGTGCTGGGCCTGCGCCACCGCCATGCCGTACCCGGGGATGAGTACCACCAGGCGCGCCTGTTCCAGAATCTGCGCCGCCCCCTCCACAGTCTCCTGCTTCCATTCCTTCTGCTCGCCCGCCGCCACGGCCTTGGGAGCCGTCCCGAACGCCCCGAAGAGCACGTTGGTGAACGACCGGTTCATGGCGCGGCACATGATGATCGAGAGGATCAAGCCGCTCGAGCCGTCCAGGGCACCGGCGGTGATCAGCAACCGGTTGTCGAGCACGAATCCCATGGCCACGGCCGACAGCCCGGCGTACGCATTGAGGATGGAGATCACCGTCGGCATGTCCGCGCCGCCGATGGGGATGATCAGGAAGACCCCGAACAGCAGGGCCAGCCCGATGACCACCGGAAATACGACCGGCGCCCACGGCGCCGTCGGGTGCGCGACGACCATCCCGCCGAGCACCGCCGCCCCGCCCAGCACGCCGAGGTTGACGACGTTCTGACCCGGGTAGGTCACGGGCCGCTGGGGAATCCACTTCACTTCCTGGAGCTTCCCCGCCGCCATCAGCGATCCGGTGAAGGTCAGGAACCCCAGGATCACTTCGGCCACGAGGGCGGTCATCCGGAAGGTGGTAAAGTGCTCCGGTCCCTCCCGCAGCCACAGGTAGTACTCGGCGGCGCCCACCAGGCCGGCGGCGAGGCCGCCGAAGGCGTGCGACAGCGCGGTCCGCTGGG
>DATMOQ010000270.1:0-2078 GCA_035568195.1 Gemmatimonadales bacterium | reverse complement strand
CCTGCGCGCCCGCCCAGGCGGTCCCCCAGAAGAGCACGAAGACCTGGGCCGCGGGCAGCAGCGGCCCGCCGCGGTACGTCAATAGCGGGGTCGAGACCGGTGCAGCGAGCGCGTCGGCGTGCAGCGGAACGATCCGGATCGGGTTGGCGGTTGCCATCACAACACCTCGTTTGCGGTGCGAGTACGAGCCCAACGCGGCCTCAATGCGGCACTCGCTCCCAACAAACATACGGCCGCGATGGCGTAGAACGCATAGGCCGGGTTCAGCGCGAACAGGGCGCCGCCCCCCACCGCGCCCACGCCCTGGACCAGGACCTGGACGGTCTGGAACACACCCTGGGTGCGGGCCTGGCGCCCCGACTGTGCGCTTCTGCTGACTTCGGCCATAAGGCTCGGACCGCCCGAGATGGTCAATGCGCCCTCGACGAGCCCCAAACCGATCAGCCACGGAACCGAGGCGACGAACGAATACAGGGCCGAGAAAAAGGCAGTGGCCAGGAGAGCCGCGACCACGATGCGGCGCGGCCCGAACCTGTCGCCCAACATCCCGGCGCGCGCGCTCAGCAGCGTGGCCGGCACGGCGAAGGCGACGAACGACAGGCCGACTGCGAGCGTGCTGGCGCCTCGATAGGTCAGGTAGAGCGGCCAGATCGTGTCGAACGACCCGATCATGTACGACGTCCCGGCGCCCAGCAAGATGAGGGGCGCGAGATTTCTGACCATGCGCAGCGCACCGAACGGAATCTCCAGGCTCGCCTCGGCGCGGACATTGGGCAGGAACGCGAGCGCGACCGCAGCCAGTCCGCAGATGCAGGCCGACACGACGAACACGGCGCTCAAGTTGAACAGCGCGATGAAGCCGCCGATCGCCGGACCGACCAGCATGCCCGCCATCATGGTCGACTGCATGAACCCGAACGCGCGCCCGCGCTGGCTTGGCGTTGTGACCTGACCGATCAGGCCGTTGGCCGCGGGCCAGTACGCGCCCGACGCGGCGCCGTGCAGGAGCCGGACCACCACGAGCGCCGGCAGCGGCAGGGGGAGGAGGTAGGCAAGGAACAGGGCCGCGTAGGCGCCCATCGCAGCGAGAATCACGGGGCGCGTCCCCCACCGGTCGGCGGCCCAACCAGCCGGATATCTGATCGCTGCGTTGGCCAGGAGGCCGACCGCGAATACGATGCCCACCAGCGCCGGCGATCCGCCTCGCCGGGTGATGAAGATGGGCAGCAGCGGAAGGAAGAACCACAGACCGATCGCGGTCAGCAGGTTGCCGGCATAGAGAGTCCACAGCGTTCGCCTGTGCATCGGTATCCGGAATACTTTGGCACCAGCGGTGACCAACGATCGGATGCGGGAACTGGAGTGGGACGTGATCCCGTCACAACCCCAATCGGCTCACATGCACATGGCGTTCGACGAGGTCGTGCTCGAGAGCGTGAGGGCCGGTCGGCGCCGCCCCACGCTGCGCATCTGGGAATGGATCGAACCAGCGCTGGTGATTGGCTCGCACCAATCGGTGATCAACGAAGTCGACGTGGTCGCGGCGCGCGAGCTGGGATTCGTGGTGACGAGGCGGATGAGCGGCGGCGGAACGATGCTGTGCGAGCCGGCTCGCACCATCACCTATTCGCTGTACCTGCCGGAAACGATGGTCGCCGGCATCACGTTCCGGAAGTCTTACGCGATGCTCGATGATTGGGCCGTTCACGCCTTCGTGGAGCTGGGGATACCGGCCAGCTATCGCGAGATCAACGACATCATCTCGCCGCGCGGGAAGATCGGCGGGGCGGCGCAGGCGCGGCGCCGCGGATTCGTGCTGCATCACACGACCATCGCCCACTCGATGGAGGTCGCGCTGCTGCCCCGTTTGATCCGGATCGGGCGTCCGGCGATCGCAGGCATCGGCGTGCGGAGCGCCGAGAAGCCCGTGTCGCCGCTGTCGTGGTTCACGTCGCTGTCCTGCGAAGAGGTCGCGGGCAACCTGGAGCGGTATTTCTCGAGAGAGTTCCGTACCTATCCGAGCGAGCTCACCCCGGAAGAGATCCTCGCCGCCAAGAACCTCGCATCAACGAAGTACG
>DATMOQ010000269.1:0-7845 GCA_035568195.1 Gemmatimonadales bacterium | reverse complement strand
CCCTGGGATACCGGACCGGGTACGCCGAGCGGACCCACGCGCTCGACTCCCTGACGGCACTCCTCGACGTCGGCGCGTTCAACGTGTTCGCCGGTCCGGCGAACGTCGAAGCGATGGCCGAGTCCACGCACTACGCGCCGTGGGAGCGGACGGTGGCGCAGAACGTCTGGAAGGTGATGGGAGACCGGCTGGAGGAAACGAGCGCGCGCTGGGTCCCCGCCCTCGAACCCGACTCCTTCCGCCTCCCTCCGGACACCACCGGCGTGGCCGCCGGACACTGCCTGCTCGATCCCGGTTACTGGAACGCCGCGCTGGCCCCCGGGATGATCGCGCTCGCGCGCCTCGCGGCCCAACACCAGGATCTCATTCCCGCGGTGGCCCTCGACCTGGGACGTCTCCCCGCCGCGACGCAGCCGGCGGCTACTATCTGCGACGCCGACTTCCAGGCCGGCGTCGACGCCATGGTGAAGGACACGGCGGTGAGCCCCGCGCAGGCGGCGGACTTGCGGAAGGTCCCGCCATCGCAACGGTACGACGCGCTGCTGAATCTCGGCCTGGTGGACGATCTCTTCGAAGCCCTGGAGCGCGTCACCACCACGCGGGCCGCGGCACTCCGGGCCACCATACAGCGCATTCGGCCCGGGCTGCTGCTCGCGGTCCGTACCGTGGCGCCACCCCAGGACTGGTTCGGCCGGGGTCTCTTGCGCGGCTGGTCGGCCAAGGGCGCCCCGGTCCTGCTGCTCACCCGCGAGCCGTCGTCCCGCCAGATCGCGGCCCGATACCGGGGGCAGGGCATCAACGTCCTCTCCGCCTTCGAGCTCGTCCCGCGACACGTGGAGCTGGGAGGGTGGACGACCCTCCGCGCCCAGGTATTCCGCGAGAATGAGGGATTCTGGCTCGACGCGCGCCACGCCGGGGTGGGGGCAGGGAACGACAGCGCCTGGCGGCTGGTAAGACGTCTATCCCGTGAGAAATAAGGGGTTGGCAGCTCCCGCCTTGCCGGGGGGAGCCACGGATCGGTAGCTTCAGTCTTGACGGGAGTTTTAGGTGGGGCGCGATGGTCGCGGGTCGTCGCAGGGTCGGGCGATCCCGAGGAAAGTCCGAGCTCCATAGGGCAGACTGCCAGGTAACACCTGGGCGCCGGAAGGCGACGGAAAGGGCCACAGAAAACAGACCGCCCTTTATCCAAGGGCAAGGGTGAAAAGGTGGGGTAAGAGCCCACCGCGCGGCCGGCAACGGTCGTGGCACGGTAGCCCCCAGTCGGAGCAAGGCCAAATAAGCAGCGAGACTCGTGCCCGAGTCGCTCGAGCTGCGGGTAGGCCGCACGAGGTGGCTGGCGACAGCCATCCCAGAGAGATGACCATCTGACCGTCGAAAGGCGGTCAAACAGAACTCGGCTTATGGCCCCACCTACTCCCGTCCCTCTCAAGCCGTACCCCCCGCAATGGGAGGCGGTCGCCGACTTGCGGGTCTTCCGGACCACCAGCGAAGACTGGACCAAGTTGATCGCCTGGCGCGCCGACATGCGCCGGCGCGGATGGAGTCTCTTGCGGGTGTCTTCCGAAGGGACCGAGATGGTCGCGGTATTCGGACGGACCAAGACGGACCGCACCCCAACGCCCGCCTCGTGAGCGCACTCCTCCGTCGGGTCGCCCTGGTCTCCGCAGCCGCGGCGGTCGGGTGCAACGGGGGTGCCGGCACCGCGGGGGCCGGAAGTCCACCGGCACCGGCACCGGTCACCGGCGTGGCGCCGGCATCGGTCCGCGGCCCGGCCCCGCTCAGATACTCCCCGGGCGTGACTCGCTATCTCATCGTTCAGCGTCACCACATCGACAACACGCTCCCCACCGGGAACCAGGTTCAGGAGATCGGACTCAACACGTACATCACGACGGTGATCACCGGTCCAGCCGACGCCCGCGGGTACGCGTTCTCACTCACCATCGACTCGATCCTGGCGGATTCCACGACCCTGCTCCCGCCCAACATCGATCTTCAGGCCGCCCGCGGGCTGCGGTATGACGCACACCTCTCGCCGTCGGGCCAGCTGATCAATGCTCAGCCGTCCGATCCGGCCGTGGCCAAGACGCTGTCCCAGCTCCTGGGAGGCTTCCGTACGTTCTATCCCCGGCTGCCCGCCGCCGGCATCAATCCGGGATCCGCCTGGACCGACTCCAGCGAGACCACCGATACCACCGGGTCGGGCATTGTCCGCGATCGGTCGGTGACCCGTTACGTCACCGGCGATTGGGAAAGCCCCTCCGGCGTGCGTCAGCTCGGTATCCAGCTCGCGGAGGACTTCACGGTCTCGGGGTCCGGGCAGGCGCAGGGCACCACCTTCGCGCTTTCGGGAACCGGCATCCGCGCCGGACGGCTCCTGGTGTCGGCCGTGGGCCGCTTTCTGGGCGGCACCACCACCGACAGCGCGGGGATGGTGATCACGTTCGACCCGCAGGGCATGGCCATCCCCCGTCACCAGGTCTCGCACACGACGATCACGGTGCTTCCCTGAGCCGGGCCCTCCCGTGTCTACTTGCGGCCCTGACGCTGGGGGGCTCGCTGTCCGCGCAGGTGGCCGTGAACCGGTCCGATACGTACCTCTTCCCGGCTGAAGTGTCGGACGCCCGCGCCCTCTGGGTGAATCCCGCCGGACTCGGCATCAAACAGGAAGCCTCGGTCTACTTCGACCTCACCGTGGCCGATCCAGGATCGTTGGGGCAGCTCCGGCAGCTCAACCTGGGATTCAACGCCCGGGGCCTCGCCTTCGGCTACCAGCGCGACCAGTTCTCCGGGGGCACGCGGGGGAGCACGTACAAGCTGGGCTTCGGCGTCGGTGAGGGCAGTCTGGCAGCCGGACTGGGCGCGGCGCTGTATCGCGGGGACACCAAAGGCACTGGATGGGACCTCGGCGTCACGTACAAGGCCGCGGCGTCCCTGGTCCTGGCGGGCGTGATCGGCAACATCGGGCAACCGACCGTGCGGGGGGTCGAGCAGCGGGTCCAGTACACGGCCAGCGCCGCCCTGCAGGTGGCCCCGGGAGTCGGATTCGGTGCCCTGGCTCGAGCGGGTACTTCAGGAATGCAGGCGTACGGTGTGGATGCCCGGTTCGATTTCGATCCCGGCTTCCCGCTGGGGTTCGTCGCCCGGCTCGACACCGACCAGAAGCTTCGGCGCACGCAGTTCGCGCTGGGCTTTTCCATCGGCAGTCTGAATCAGATGGGCCTGGTCGCGACCAGCCCGGGGGATGCCTCGTCGATCAACGACGTGACCCTCTTCGGCATGACGTCGCGCATTCCCGGCAAGGGGCGCTAGAGCCGCCCATGTTCAGAAGGCTCGGTCGCTGGACGGCCGGCGTGGCCGGTCTGGCGGTGCTGTGGCTCTTCGCCGTGTGGCCGCCCCCCGTCTGGTGGCGATCGCATTCGCCGCGGGTGACCGCGATGATGCGGGTGGAGCCGGGGCCTCCCGACGCCCCGCTCCCGGTCCTCCATCCCGTGCCCCTGAGCTCCATCGCCTCCGTCCTCGAGCGGATGGTGATCATCGGCGAAGATTCCCGCTTCAAGACCCACCATGGCATCGACTTCGTGGAAATCGGCGACGCGCTCCAGGTGACTCCGCATTCGCGCGTCTGGCCCGTGGCGCAGGCGGCGTGGCGTCGGCGGGACCGGGTCCGAGGCGCGAGCACGATCACCCAGCAGCTGGCCAAGAACCTGTATCTCTCGCCGTCACGGAATCCGCTGCGGAAGCTCAAAGAAGCGGTTACGGCGCTCCGGCTGGAGCTGGCGCTTCCGAAAGACCGGATCATGGAGCTGTACCTGAACGTGGTGGAGTGGGGACCGGGCGTCTGGGGGGTGGACCAGGCCAGCCGGAGCTACTTCGGGGTATCGCCCGCGAATCTCGACGAGGAGCAGGCCGCCGAGCTGGCCGCGACGCTGCCGCACCCGCGGTCGTCGAATCCGATCTTTCATCCCGCGCTCACCCTCGCGCGGCGGGATCTCATACTCGCCCGGTACCGCGGCTACGACGTCCGCATCCCGCCGGATACAGGATTGGACTCCTTGTTGATTCCAGTCATCCCGCAGGCGGTGCTGGACTCTTTGACGATCGAGCTCCCCGCTGACAGCGACACCGCACAGTCGGACAGTTCTTAAGACTAGACGCACAGACGCGGCAAACTAGACGCACAGACGCACAGATGGTCAACAGAAAGACTTGGGGGCCGGGACAACACGATCGTCCGGGCCCCTTGTTACTGCATCCCATCTGTGCGTCTAGTAGGAAGTCCTAGTCCACCAAGCGCAGGGGCATCACCAATGCCATGTAGCTGGCGGGATCATTCCATCTCACCGGTTCAACGGTGGCTGCGCGTTCGGGTGCCTTGAAGGTGAAGCGCACTTCGTCGGTGGGCATGAACTTGAGGATTTCGAGCAGGTAGGTCGCGTTGAAGCCGATCTCGAGCGGCTCGCCCTCGTACGCCACGGCCAGTTCGTCCTGAGCCTCGCCCAGGTCCGGAGTCTGGACCGAGAACCGGCAGGTCCCGCCCGACAGCGCGAGCCGGATCCGGTGCGTCTGATCGCTCGCCACCACACTCATCCGCCGCAGGGCCCCGGCCATGGCGTTCCGGTCCACCGTTGCGGACTTGTCGTTCTCCCGCGGAATCACGTTCTCGTAGGGCGGGTAGGGACCCTCGATGAGCCGGGAGAAGACCAGCCGCCCGCCCGAGCGGAAGCCGATGTGGTTGTCGCTCTTGGCGATCTCGATCTCGACGTCGGCGGGAAAGAGCCGGCGGATCTGCTCCAGCGCTTTGGGCGGCACGATCAGATCGGCCGCGGCGGAACCGGTGGACGGGACGTCCATCTTGGCCAGGCGGTGTCCGTTGGTCGCCACCATCCGCATGCGGTCGGGGCGCAGCTCCCACAGCACGCCGTTGAGGATGGGGCGGCTCTCTTCGGTGGACGCCGCGAACGCCACGTGATTGATCAGTTTCTGGACGACCCCGGCGGCCGCTTTCGAGGCGCCGTCGAACTTCACCGCGGGGAAGGACGGGAACTCTTCCCGGGGCAGCCCCAGGAGCTTGAACCGCGACTTCCCGCACTCGATGGACACGCGCTGTTCGGAGGCCGCGGTGAAGCGGATCGAGGCGGGAGGCAGCTCACGCGCGATGTCGACCAGCTTCTTGGCCGGCAAGGTAGCCGCCCCTTCGGTGTCGACCTCCGCGGCCACCGTGGTGCTCACCGCGATATCCAGGTCGGTGCCGGACAGCCGCACCCCCTGTTTCGTCGCTTCGACCAGAACGTTGGACAGCACCGGCAGGGTGGTCTTGGCGGGGATCGCCGACGCCACCGCCATCAGACCTTCCTGGAGCTGATCCCGCGTGATGGTGAACTTCATCCGTGCTTTTACCCAATCCGTTTGGGGAAAGAAGCTTCTACTTCTCTATATATAAGAAACTAGTAGTAGTAGTAGAGACCGGGGATATGTGGACGGAACCCCTAAGACTCTACTGACGCGCGACCTGTCGCCCTGCCGCGCTGTGTACCCATTGTTGGCATTGTTGGGAGATTGTGTACGACTCTCCCGAACATCCCCATCGCCCCACATCCCAACATTCCCTTGCTCACAATGCGGATAATTCCGTGCGGGCACTTTCGATCCGCTCTTTGAAGATCCGGTCCCGCATCATCTGCCGCTCGACTTTGTCCACGCTGTGAATGACGGTCGAGTGGTCCCGGCCGCCGAACGCCTGGCCGATTTCCACCAGCTGCATGCCCAGCATGTCCCGCGCCAGATACATGGCCACCTGGCGGGGGATGGTCAGGGTCTTGGTGCGGGCCTTGGACCGCAGCCCCTCGGGGGTGACGCCCCAGCGGCGGGCCACCACTTCCTGGACCCGGTCGATGCTGGGCGCTGCCTGGTTGCTGTACGAGCTGGATTCGTCTCCCTGCCGGATTTTGTCGGACAGGGCCTCCCGGGCGAGCTCGATCGAGACTTCGCGGTTCTTGAGGGAGGCGAACAGGAGAAGCTTGATGATGCACCCCTCCAGCTCCCGGACGCTCGACCGCACGTGCTCGGCGATGAACCGAAGCACGTCGTCCGGAATGGTGAGCTCGAGGTGATCCTGGTGCGCCTTCTTCCGGAGGATGGCGATCCGGTGCTCCAGGTCGGGCTGGCCGATGTCCGCCACCATACCCCACTCGAAGCGGGAGACCAGCCGGTCTTCGAGCCCGGGGATTTCCTTGGGGGGCCGGTCGGACGTGAGGACGATCTGCTTCCGGCCCTCGAACAGCGCGTTGAAGGTGTGGAAGAACTCGTCCTGCGTCATTTCCTTGCCTTCGAGGAAATGCACGTCGTCGACCAGGAGGAGGTCGATTTCGCTGCGATAGCGGCGCCGGAACTCGGGCATCGTCCGGGCTTGGATGCTCTCGATCACGTCGTTGATGAACTGCTCGGCGCCCACATACAGGAGCCGGGTGCCGGGATTGCGGGCGACCACCGCGTGGGCGATGGCCTGCATCAGGTGGGTCTTCCCCAGCCCCGTGGCGCCGTAGATGAAAAAGGGATTGTAGGTGAGTCCGGGCGCCTCGACCACGGCGTGGGCCGCCGCGGACGCCAGCTCGTTCGACTTGCCGACCACGAAGCTCTCGAACGTGTACCGCTCGTTGAGCGGCTGGTTGTTCGATTGGCGCTCCGCGACGGCGGCGGGGTGGTCCTTGGAGGCGACGAAGAAGTCCATTTGCGGGCGGTGTTGTCGCTCTTCCTGGACCTTGAACACCACGGTGGTCGGATGCCCCAGGACGCGCTCCGCGGCCCGGGCGAGTAACCCCGAGTGTTTGGACTCGTTCCACTCTACGGCGAACTGATCCGGAGCGCCGACGATCAGGCGCCCCTCGTCGAACGCGATCGGCTCAGCTGGTTCGAGCCAAGTGCGGACGATCGAGTCGGGCAGTTCACGTCGCGCCTCATCGAGGAGGCGCTTCCAGGCTTCTTTGGCTGACTGCTCCATCACGATTGAAAAATTGGTGGGGGGTCTGCAAGGGCGGCCCGAAAGTACGGACGCCATGTGGAAAAGTCAACCATTGACCACGCTCGCGCGCTCCGTGTAATTTTTGCGCCCTTACGTGAGGTCACCATGGGTCCGACATATCGGCCGCGAAACCGGCGGCGCGTCAATAAGCATGGCTTCCGCAAGCGGATGAAGGACAAGTGGGGTCGTGCCGTCCTCTCCCGCCGCCGTAAAAAGGGGCGGAAGCGTCTCACCATCCGCATCGCTTCCAAGCACCGGAGCCGGTAAACGAGCGAGCGGCATCCGCGCCGCGCCCGGCTGGGTCGCGGTCCGGATCTCCAGTCCTGCTGGACCACTGGCAAACGCGTTCGGTTGCCGCACCTCGAGGTCGCCTGGCTCCCCCGCCCGCACCAGAGGCGTTCCCGCTCGGGCATCATCGTCCCCCTTCACCAGCGCAGCGCCGTGCAGCGCAATCGTTTGCGCCGCCGGATCCGGGAGATTCTGCGCCGCGAAACCCTGGCCCTCCTGCCCGTCGTAGATCTGGTGGTACGGGCCCGACGCGAAGCGTATACGGCATCGTTCGATGTGCTGCGGGCAGAGCTGGCCCAGGCCGCCGCGAAGATCCAGTGATCATTCTTCGGATCCCCCGTCTCCTGGTAATGGGACTCATCCGCTTGTACCAACTCACGCTGGCGCATCTAGTGTTCACGCAGTGTCGCTTCACTCCCAGCTGCTCCCATTACACTTATGAGGCTGTCGAGCGGTACGGGGCCCTCAAGGGCACGTGGCTGGGGATCCGTCGTGTGGCGCGGTGTCATCCGTTTCATCCCGGTGGATACGACCCG
>DATMOQ010000268.1:0-6674 GCA_035568195.1 Gemmatimonadales bacterium | reverse complement strand
GGCGGTGATCACGTACCGGGATCTCCTGGACGTGTTTTTCACGATCCACGACCCCACCACGCTCAACCAGCAGGGCGCCGACACCGGGACGCAGTACCGCTCGGCCATTTTCTTCCACTCGCCGGAACAGCAGCGGGAGGCGCAGGAGGCGCTCACGGCGGCGCAAAAGACGTGGGACGACCCCATCGTCACCGAGATCGTCCCCCTGGTCCAGTTCTATCCGGCGGAGGAATACCACCGGGACTATTACCTCCGGAATCCCAACCAGGGCTACTGCCGCGTGGTCATCGCGCCCAAGGTGGCCAAGGCGCGCCAGCACTTCTTCGAGAAGCTCAAGGTGTGAACGTCGCCCCGCCGGCCTTTTTCCTCGAGCCGTTCCGCGACTATCTCGCGCTGGAGGCCGGCAACAGCCCCCACACCGTCGACAACTACCTCCGTGACATCCGCCGGTTCGCGCTCCACGCCGCGTCCGGTGGTGCCAAGGCCCCCGCAGACGTCTCCGGCGCCCGGGTCCGGGACTTCATCTATTCGTTGAAGGATCTCGGCCTCACGCCCGCGACCATCCGCCGCCAGATCTCCGCCCTCCGCACCTACTACCGGTTCCTGATCGGGGAGGGACGGGTGGTGCAGGATCCCACCGCCCGGATCGAAACGCCCAAGCGGTGGCGAACGCTGCCGAGTGTGCTGTCGGTCGAGGAGGTCGACAAGCTGCTCTCCGCTCCCGACACCGACGGCGCGCTCGCCATCCGGGACCGCGCCCTCCTCGAATTCGGATACGCCACGGGAGCCCGCGTCTCCGAGCTGGTGGGGCTCAAGCTCCAGGACATCTTCTTCGAAGACGGAATCGCGCGACTGTTCGGGAAGGGATCCAAGGAGCGCCTCGTACCGGTCGGGCGGCGGGCGCTCGGGCAGGTGGCGCTCTACGCGCGGGAGATTCGCCCCGCGCTCGATCGGGGCAAGGGGAGCGGACTCCTCTTTCTGAACGCCCGGGGAACGCCGCTCTCGCGGGTAGGCGCCTGGGGCATCATCAAGAAGGCCGCCAAGCGGGCGGGAATTTCCAAACGGGTGACCCCGCATACACTGCGCCACTCCTTTGCCACGCACCTCCTGGAAGGCGGAGCCGATCTCCGGGCGGTCCAGGAGATGCTGGGCCACGCGGACCTCGCCACCACGCAGATCTACACCCACGTGGACCGGGACTATCTCCGCACGGTGCACCGGCAGTTCCACCCGCGCGGATAGGTCGACTGGCGGTACCTTTTCACCGTGGACAATGCCGAGGTCATCCGGTCGTTCTACGCAGCGCTCCAGCGGCGTGACGGCGCCGCCCTGGGAGCCGCGTACGCGCCCGACGCCCGCTTCGAGGACGCGGTGTTCACGCTCTCCGGATGGGAGGTCCCGGCGATGTGGCGGATGCTCTGCGCACGGGCCGTCGACCTGCGCGTCGAGTTCCGGGATGTCCGCGTGGACCGTGATTCGGGCTCGGCGCATTGGGAGGCCTGGTACACGTTCTCGCCCACCGGTCGGCCCGTGCACAATATCATCGACGCCACTATGACGCTCAGGGGTGGGAAGATCCTCACCCACCACGATAGATTCGATTTTCGCCGCTGGTCCGCCCAGGCCCTGGGGCTCACGGGAAGGCTGTTCGGCTGGACCCCGATGTTGCACGCCGCGGTTCGGCGTCGTTCCGCCCGCGCCCTGGCGACCTACGCCGCGAATCACCCGCTGACGGGGACCCCATGACCGCCGTCAAGAAGACGAAGCCGACTCAGAGCGTCGCCCAGTTCCTCTCGAAGCTCCCCGCGGACCGTCGCCGGGAGCTGTCGCGCGTCCGGACCGCGCTGAAGAAGCACCTCCCGAAGGGCTTCGAGGAGGTGGTCGAGGGTTCGGTGATCGCGTACCAGGTGCCCGTGGATCGCGCGCCCGACACCTACAACGGCCGGCCACTGTGGTACGCCGCCCTCGGCTCCCCCAAGAGCTACCTGACCCTTCATCTCATGCCCGTGTACTGGAACCCCAAAATGCTCAAGCGGCTCGACGACGGATTCAAAGCCGCCGGCAAGAAGCTCGACATCGGCAAGGCCTGCATTCACTACCAGCGGGCCGATGACCTGGCCCTCGACGCGATCGGGCAGGTGGTCGCGAGCACCTCCCTGGACCAGTGGATCGCTCTCGCGGCGGGCGGTCGCAAGGGGTGAGTGACGATATCCGGCAGAGCATCGAGGCCATCTGGCGGATCGAGTCCCCGCGCCTCATCGCCACCCTGACTCGCCTGATGGGGGACGTGGGGCTGGCGGAGGATCTCGCGCAGGAAGCCCTGCTGACCGCCCTCGAGCGCTGGCCCGACGCGGGCGTCCCCGACAATCCCGGCGCCTGGCTGACGACCACCGCCAAGCATCGCGGGCTCGACCTCCTGCGCCGGGAGCGGCGTCTGGAGGACAAGCACCGCCAGATCGGGGCGGAGCTCGCCGACCGCCCGGACGACGCCCTGCCCGCGCTCGACGACGCGATCGACGGCGAGGTGCAGGACGACCTGCTGCGGCTGATGTTCATCTCGTGCCACCCCGTGCTCGCCCCCGAGGCCCGGGGGGCGCTGACCCTCCGGCTGCTGGGCGGCCTTACCACCGAGGAGATCGCGCGAGGCTTCCTCACTCCGGTGGCGACCATCGCCCAGCGCATCGTTCGGGCCAAGCGGACGCTCAAGGAGGCGAGAGTCCCGTTCGAATCGCCCCGCGGGGAGGAGCGTCAGGCGCGCGTGGCGTCGGTGCTCGAGGTCTTGTATCTCGTCTTCAACGAAGGGTATTCCGCCACGGCAGGGGAGGACTGGGTCCGGCCCGCGCTCTGCGAAGACGCCATGCGCCTGGGGCGGGTGCTGGCGGAGCTGGCGCCGGAGGATCCGGAGGTTCACGGTCTGGTCGCGCTGATGGAGATTCAGGCCTCACGCCTCCGCGCGCGCGTCGACGCCGATGGAGCGCCCATCCTGTTGCTCGCCCAGGATCGCAACCGGTGGGATCGCCTGCTGATCCAGCATGGCCTCGCGTCCCTGGAGCGCGCCGAGCGTCTGGCTGGATCTCTGGGACCGTATGCCCTGCAGGCGTCCATCGCGGCGTGCCACGCGCGCGCCCGCACTCCCGAGGACACAGACTGGACCCGCATCACCGCGCTGTATGACGCGCTGAGCCAGCTCACTCCGTCGCCCATCGTCGAGCTGAATCGGGCGGTGGCCTACGGCATGGCGTTCGGGCCCGCCGCGGGATTGGAGATCGTTGCCCCTCTCCGCGGCGACCCGGCGCTGGCCCGCTACCACCTGTTGCCGAGTGTCGTGGGTGATCTGCTCAGCAGGCTGGGCCGTTTCGAAGATGCACGAGCGGAGTTCGAGCGGGCAGCGACGCTCACGAGCAACACGTCAGAGCGCTCTCTGTTGCTTGCCCGCGCCGCGGCGTGCGGGGATCCCACACAATAAGTGCCGCCCCTGCCTCTTGAATTCGTGCGTCCCTCGGCATAAGTATTGAAGAGGAGGCCGGTATGCCGACACGCCTTCATCCGTGTCCGTTCCGTTGGAGGACGGCCGCGCACCCGTCCCGCGAGAAGCATGGCGAGCCCAGCGACTCCTCTTGAGATCCTGCTGATCGAGGATCACGCCCCGGATATTCGGCTCGCTGTCGAGGCGCTCCGCCAGGCGAACGAACCGAATCGTCTCCACCTGGTCAAGGACGGAGAGGAGGCAATCGCGTTCATCCGGAGGGAGCCGCCGTTCGATGGCGCGCCCCAACCGGATCTGGTCCTGCTGGACCTCTCCATTCCCAAGAGGGACGGGCGTGAGGTTTTTGAGGAGATCCGCAAGGTCGAGTTGCGACCCCCGGTCATCATCCTCAGCAACGATCCCGGTGAGCGCGCCGGGCGGTATCTCCACGCGGGTGCCGCCGATTTCATCGTCAAGGGAGACTTGAATCAGCTGACCCACGCCGTGCGCGCCGTGGTGTCGCACCGCGCCCCGCTCCGGACACTGAGCCCGCGCCAGATCGAGGTCCTGCGGTACATCGCGAATGGACATGCGACACGGGATATCGCCCGGCGGATGAACGTGAGCGGCAAGACCGTCGAAGCGCATCGGGCCGAGCTGATGCGGCGCCTGGGAATCCGGACCGTGGCGGGGCTGGTCCGCTACGCGCTCAAAGCCTGCCTCGTAGAGCTCGACACCGAATAGCCCGCCCCTTGCCGGGGGTCCCGGTCGCCCTTTCCTTTGCCCCGTGCCCCTGACTGGTTTTGCTTTCGTGATTCTCGCGCTGGCCCTCCTCCTCGCCGGCGCGAAGCTGTTCGGCCACCTGGCCATCCGCCTCGGCCAGCCCGCCGTGCTGGGGGAGCTGATCTTCGGCGTCCTCCTGGGCCAGGCCGGGCTCCTTGGTCTCTCCGGCGTGGACGCGATCACCCACAACCCGTCGCTCGGCACGCTCGCCCAACTGGGGGCGCTCGTTCTCCTGTTTCAGGTGGGCCTCGAGTCCACGGTGCGGGAGATGATCTGCGTGGCCCCGGTGGCCGGACTGGTCGCCCTGGTCGGCGTCGTGACGCCCTTCGCATTGGGCTGGGGAGTGGGCGCGTGGCTGCTCCCGTCCCAGTCCCCGTATGCCCATGCTTTCCTGGGCGCCACCCTCACCGCGACCAGTGTCGGCATCACTGCCCGCGTGCTCGCGGACATCGGCAAGTCCCGTACGCCGGAAGCCCGCGTGATCCTGGGCGCGGCCGTGATCGACGACATCCTGGGGCTCCTGATCCTGGCCATCGTGAGCGGCGCCATCGTCGCGGCGGCTCACCGGGGCACGGCGGCGCCGGCCTACGGTACGGTCGGTTGGCTGCTCCTGAAGAGCTTGCTGTTTCTTGGCGGGGCGCTGGGCCTGGGCGTCCTCGTCTCTCCCCGACTCTTCCGCCTGGCGTCCCGCCTGCAGGGGCAGGGGGTGCTCCTCGCCACGGCCCTGGTGATCTGCCTCGCGTTGTCGTTCACCGCCGGCGCCATCGGCCTGGCGCCCATCGTCGGCGCCTACGCGGCCGGCCTCATTCTCGAAGAAGTGCATTGGCGGGACTTCGCGGCGCGGGGCGAGCGGAGGATGGAGGAGCTGCTGCAGCCGGTGGCCACGTTGCTCGTACCCGTGTTCTTCGTGCTGATGGGCATGCGCGTGGACCTCGGCGCCCTCGCCCATCCCCGGGTGCTCGCGCTGGCGGCGGCGCTCACGGGAGCCGCGATCCTCGGCAAGCAGGCTTGCGGCCTGGCCGTCCGGGGGCGGGGTCTGGACGCGCTCTCCATCGGGATCGGCATGATTCCGCGGGGCGAGGTGGGGTTGATATTCGCTGCGATCGGCACCACGCTCAGCGTCGGGGGCGAGCCGGTCATCCACGCCCAGGTGTATTCGGCCGTCGTGTTCATGGTGATCGTCACGACCATGGTGACGCCCCCGGCCCTCAAATGGAGCATGTTCCGCCACGCCGGCGGCAAGAGCCGGCGACTTCCGGGAACCCCGGGGGTAACAGGATTCCCAGATCCATGAGGACATCATGACCAGGTACCGAAGCGTCATCGCCGTCGTGCTGGGTCTTGCCGCGCTCGCCACGCGGACCGTCGCCGCACAGGCCGACGGGCCCTCCGGGCGGGTCGCCCGGCTGTCCTTCTTGTCGGGGACGGTTTCCCTCCAGGTCTCGGGAGACACGGAGTGGAGCGATGCGACCATCAACTACCCCCTCACCACAGGGGATCGCATCTACGTCGATCAAGGTGGCCGGGCGGAGATCGAGCTGGGCGATGTGACGATCCGCTTGTCGGACGCGACCGACCTCACCATCACCAATCTCTCGGACGTTCTCATGCAGCTCGGCGTGTCGGCTGGAACGGCGCGCCTGACGGTGACGGCGCTCGACACCGACGACTCACTCGAGATCGACACGCCGGGCGGGCCCGTGGTGGTCACCGCGCCGGGCGTGTACCGGCTGTCCATTTCTCCCGTCCACGGCACGGTGGTCGCGGTGGATCATGGGGCGCTGACGATCGGCGGCGGAGATGACGCCACCTCGGTGGAATCGGGTCACGCGGTGGCCCTGACCGGCGATGACACGCTCGAAGTGAGCGACGTCGACCTGCCGCCCGAGGACGATTTCGACCGCTGGGGCGGGGACCGCGACCGCGGGCTGGTAGAGTCGACCGCGGCGCAGTACGTCGACCGTTCGACCCCCGGCGTGTCCGACCTCGATGCGGCCGGAGCCTGGCAGACCGACGAGTCCTACGGTCCGGTGTGGTATCCCTCCGCGGTGCCTGCGGACTGGGCCCCGTACCGGTATGGGCGCTGGGTCTGGATGGAGCCGTGGGGCTGGACCTGGGTGGAGAGTGAGCCGTGGGGGTACGCGCCCTTCCATTACGGGCGCTGGGCGTACGTCCGGAGTCGCTGGGGGTGGATCCCCGGCCCGGTGGTGCGCCGTCCCTGTTACGCGCCGGCGCTCGTCGTCTTTGTCGGCGTGAACACCGGAGGCGTGCAGGCCTGGTTTCCGCTCGGCCCCCGGGAGCCGTACAACCCCTGGTATCACGCGGACGACCGGTATCGGCGCCGAGTGAATGGCGGCGCCGACGTGACGGTGGTCGACGTGACGCGGGTGCGGTATACCAATCGCAATCGCGGGTTCACGGCCGT
>DATMOQ010000267.1:0-2288 GCA_035568195.1 Gemmatimonadales bacterium | reverse complement strand
GTCCCGGGCCCCAGCACCCGTCTCAGCATCAGCGGGTTTCCGGGAGCGCGAAGACTCCCAGGTGGGGCCCCGGAAACTCGGAGGAGGTCTCGAACAGGAAGGCCAGCATATCGCGGGTCTCTTCCGGCGTGACGATGGCGTCCACGTAGCCCCGCGCGGCCGCGTACTTGGCGTCGAGCTGATGCTCGTAGTCGGCCCGCATCGATTCCACCGCGGCGGCGTTTTCAGGTTTCGCCGCGGCGGCCCCGAACACGGCCTGGACCGCGGACTCCCCTTCCATCACGCCCATTCGTCCGGTGGGCCAGGACAGGATGAAGTCGGGGTCGAAGCCCTGCCCCGCCATGGCGTAGTAGCCCGCGCCTGAGGCGTGATTCAGCGTCAGCACGATCTTGGGCACAGTGGCGGTGGCCATGGCCTCAACGAAGCGCGCCCCGGCGCGGATGATGCCGGAGTGCTCCGCGTCCGTCCCCACCATGAATCCCGAGACGTCCTGCACGAACAGAAGGGGGATCCGCTCGCGATCCGCGTTTTCGATGAAGTACGCGGTCTTTTCCGCGGACGCCGTGTAGATGATCCCGCCGATCTTGGGGGGCTCGCCCTTCTTGCCCTTGATCAGCTGCCGCGCGTTGGCGATCACCGCCACGGGACGCCCCGCAATGCGCCCGTGTCCGCACAGGATTTCCGGCGCGACGTCGGGCTGGAAGGGATCGAAGGCGCCGGCGTCGAGCAGTCCGTCCAGCACGAGATGGGTGTCGTAGCTCATCCGGTGGTCGGCGGGGAGCGCGTCGTACAGGGCATTGCCGCCTTTCTTGGGAGCGACACCGCGAAGGGCAGCCGGCGCGGACCGCGGGAGCCGGGCGACGTATTCGCGGATCCGCTCGAGGCACTCCCGGTCGTTCTTGGCCTTGTAGTGCGCCACCGCCGAAACGCTGGTGTGTGTGCTGGCGCCGCCCAGCGTCTCGGCGTCCACGGTCTGACCGGTGGCGCCTTTGACCAGGTTCGGCCCACCCAGGCCCATGAACGACGTCCCTTCCACCATGAAGATCACGTCGGACAAGGCGGGGAGATACGCGCCGCCGGCGATGCAGGGACCCATCACGGCGGAGATCTGGGGGACCCGCAGATAGTGCCGCATGATGGAGTTGTAGTAGAAGATGCGCGCGGCGCCGTATTGGCCGGGAAAGACGCCCCCCTGGTACGGGAGGTTCACGCCCGCGGAATCGACGAGATAGATGATGGGGATCCGCTGGCGCATGGCGACTTCCTGCGCGCGCAGCATTTTCTTGATGGTTTCAGGCCACCACGAGCCCGCCTTGACGGTCGCGTCGTTGGCGACCACCACCGCGGGACGTCCCGACACGCGGCCCAGCCCGGTGACCACGCCGGCGGACGGCGCCTGGCCGTCGTACTGATCATAGGCGACCAGCAGGCCGAGCTCGAGCCACGGGCCGCCGGGGTCGAGGAGCGCGGACACGCGCTCGCGGGCCGTGAGTTTTCCCTGATCATGCTGCCGGGCGACCTTGTCCGCCCCGCCACCCTGCTCGATGCGGGACTTCAGCTCGCGATATTCGGCGGTCAGCGCTTGGAGACGGCTCATCTACGCGGCGGCATGCGTCGCGGCCCACTCCTCGATGTACTTGATGAGCTCGGAGGTGGGTGTGCCGGGCCCGAAGAGCTTGCCCACGCCCTCGGACTCCAGGCGGGAGACGTCTTCCGGAGGAATGATCCCGCCCCCCGTGAGCAGGACGTCGTCACGTCCGGCGTCTTTGAGCAGCTGCTTGACCCTGGGGAAGAGCGTGAGATGCGCCCCGGAGAGAATCGACAGCCCCACCACGTCCACGTCTTCCTGGATGGCGGCCCGCGCGATCATCTCCGGCGTCTGATGCAGGCCCGTGTAGATGACCTCCATGCCGGCATCCCGCAGGGCGGCCGCGACGACCTTGGCCCCCCGGTCATGACCGTCCAGGCCGGGTTTGGCCACCAGCACGCGGATGGGACGCTTCTTGGGGCTCGCCATTTCCTAGAAGAACACCGGTTCCCGGTAGGCACCGTACACGCTCTCCAGTGCACTCCGTATCTCGAAGAGCGTGCCGTACGCACGAGCGCAGTCGAGCATGGGGCCGATCACGTTCTGATCGGTCTGCGCCGCCACCCGCAGCGCCTCGAGGCGCGACTTGACCAGCGCGTCGTCCCGCCGGGCCCGCAGGGCGGCCATCTTGGCCTTCTGCGAGTCTTCGGCGTCACTCGAGACCTTGAGGATCTCTACGGGGTGGTCCTCCGACGCCAGG
>DATMOQ010000266.1:0-2308 GCA_035568195.1 Gemmatimonadales bacterium | reverse complement strand
ACGTCCTCTCGGGCATGCTCGACAAGGTCAGTATTCGTGTTGAGCGGCCGTTCCACGTCGATGACCCTCGCAACCCCGGCGGTGTCGATCACCGCGTCTACGTGGAGGGTTATGTGCTGGCCCTGCGCCGCCATGGAGGCGGGACGCGAATAGCCAGTGACCCGGCTTTTCATGACCGGTTTCTTGTCGACGCAGGCTTCACTGAACACACCGACGTATTCAGGCGCGACCCGAGGTGCGTCCAGACCGAAATTGATCGGCAGGCTGACAGAAACGCGCACGGGGGCACTCCCCATGCCGCCGGGGTGGAACACCATGCCGCGAACCACGTTCACCGCGAGTGTATCGAGAATGGGATCGCTCGCTTGCGCGATCTGGATGGAGCCCTGCTCCACGTGTCCCGCGGTATCGATGACAAACTTGACGAGATCCGTTCCGCGGAGCCCCGCTTCCTTGAAGCAATCCTTGTAGCCCAAGTCCGGGTGCGAAATGAGGGACGGCTTCTGGGTCACGTCGGCCAGATCGCGCACGGTGGTGTCCGGACCCTGTCCCCTGGCGACCGGCCCCAGGACGGCCAGCAGCAGACAGGCACCGCCCAATGCGCGCCTCACGTGCCCCGGTACCAGAGCCGCTCGGCGGCGGGTGGATCCACGTAGACGCCGGTGAGGGACGATTCCGCGGGCGGCAGCGGCTCGTTCACACAGGCGTCGGTGGCCTGATCGACCTCGTCGCGCACGTCCCCGTCGATGTCCTTCAAGTCCTGCTCCTCGACCCACGCGTTGGTCAAGAGCTGCTTTCCGTACCGGTCGATGGGATCGTTCTTCGCCCAGCGCTCCAGATCCTCTTTGGGCACGTAGTGCTGGTCGTCGTGCTCGGCGTGCCCCTTCATCCGAAAGGTCTTCACTTCGACGAAGTGCACGCCCTTCCCCATCCGGGCCCGGTCCACCGCGTACTTGGTGGCCTCGTACACCGCCAGCACGTCGTTGCCGTCGACCGTCACCGCCGGGATCCCGTATCCCTTCGCCTTCTCGGCCAGGTTCTTCACGGCGAACTGCCGCTCCGGCGTGGTGGAATAGGCATACCCGTTGTACTCGGCGATCACCACCAGCGGGCAGCGCTGCACCGCCGCGAAGTTCAGGCCTTCGTGAAACGCCCCCGTGGACGTCGCCCCGTCCCCGATGTACACCAGGCCTACACGGGGCTCGCGGCGCATCTTGAACGTGAGGGTCACCCCGGCCATCACGGGCACCATGTCACCCAGATGCGAAATCTGCCCCAGGTACCCGAGCTCCAGGTCGCCGAAATGAACGTTCAGCTCCCGCCCCCGGGTGGGGCTCTGGTCCTTGGCCATATACTGGCGGAGGATCTGGATCGGCTCGGCGCCCATCACCAGGAGCGAGCCCAGGTTGCGGATCAACGGGGAGAGAAAATCTCGGTTCCGGCCCCGTTCCAGGGCATACGCGGATGCGACCGACTCCCCCTCCTGCCCGAGGGACCGGAACAAACCCCCGATGACCTTGCTTTGCTTATACAGGGCGGTGAGCCGCTCTTCCAGGGTCCGGGTGAGCCGCAGGAACCGATAGATCTCGAGGAGCTGATCTCGGTTCAGGCCCGCCGGTATCGGGGGCGATTTTGAGACGGACGTTGACCCGGGCACGTGTCGTAAATTGTGGTGGGCGTGAAAGTTGGAGAGGGTGTAGGCTCAAATCAAGCGGAGGATGACGTGCTGAGCACGACGCTTTCCGTGTCGGGCATGACCTGCGGGCACTGCCAGCAGAAGGTGGAACGGGCGCTGCGGGGAGTCACCGGCGTGTACGGCGCCGAGGTGGACCAGGTCGCGGGAACGGCGCAGGTGGAGGCCGGTGACGGGGTCACGCTCGACATGCTGATCGCGGCGGTGGAGCGCGCCGGATACCGGGCGGCCGCCGCCGTCTAGTACGCCCCGCGCACCTGATGCGTGGGATCCGCTTTCTGGTGCACCAGGGCGAGGAACCGCTTCGCGACCTTGTCCAGCTCGGCTTCCCCGACCTGATCGGTGGTGACGTCGACGAACGTGTAGTGCCCGCCCTCCGCCCGCACCGCGACACTCACCTTTCCCATCGCGCCCGCGAACGACCGCCGGCGGTTCGTCTCCTCGGACGGTGCCAACCGGCTCCCGAAGTACGACTGGGCTGCCGCCAGCACCTCGTCCGGAGCCAGGTGAGTTCGGTGGAAATACCGCATCGCAGGACTCCCGGTCAGGCCGCCGGCTGGAACCGGCGCAGGGTGAGACTGCTCAGGACCACGGACAAACTCGACCACGCCATCG
>DATMOQ010000265.1:0-14928 GCA_035568195.1 Gemmatimonadales bacterium | reverse complement strand
CACTTCCGGTACTTCGTCGACTTCGGCAAGGTCCCGATGGTGTCCGCGGAGCCCGCGCTGGGCGGCGGGACGGCGGCGCCGGGCCGGCTCAAGGAGCTGCTCGACCGGAGCATCGACGACGTCGGGCTCACCGTGCGGTCGGTCAATTCGCTCAAGAACTCCAATATCCGGACGCTCGGCGACCTGGTGCAGCACGCCGAGGCCGATCTGCTCAAGGTCAAGAACGTGGGCGACAAGGCGCTCGGTGAAATCGCCGACCTCCTGCGCCGCGAAGGGCTGAACTTCGGTATGCGGTACGAAGAGACCGGCACCGGCGACGTGCGGGTGCTGGAAGCCGGCGTGCCCCCGATGGCGCAGGTCACGGTGGGCGGAGACGAGTAATGCGGCATCGCGTCAAGGGACGGCAGCTCTCCCGGACCTCGAGCCACAAGAAGGCGACGCTGAACAACATGGCGACCGCCCTCTTCCGGCACGACCGGATCGTCACCACCGAGGCCAAAGCAAAGGAGCTCCGGCCGTTCGCGGAGCGGCTCATCACCCTGGCGCGGCGGGGCGACCTGCACGCCCGCCGGCAGGTGGAGCGGCGGATCGCCGACAAGGAAGTGAGCCATCGCCTGTTCGCCGAGCTGGGGAAGCGGTTCGCGGCCCGGCCGGGCGGTTACACGCGGATCATCAAACTGGGTCATCGCGTCGGCGATGGTGCCGACGTGGCCCGGATCGAACTGCTGAGTGAGTGACGGAGCGGCGGGTCGAGCGGTGAAACACCAGGGGACCCCGAGGGGTCCCCTTCTTTCTTTACGCGGCTTTGATGACGCGGTTCGACTTGATGCAGCGAGTGCAGACCCGGATTCGCTGGGTGGTGCCGTTTACCATGGCGCGAACGCGCTGCAGGTTGGGGAACCAGCGGCGGTTGGTCTTGTTGTTCGCGTGGCTGACGCTGTGCCCCGTCGCGGGGCCCTTGCCACACAGATCACACACTCGAGCCATGGTCGGTCCTACTTATGAGTTCCACTTCACGCGCCCCGGACGGTCCGAGGGGCCAGCAGGGGCGGAAACCTAGCGGGGCACCGGAAGGCGGGCAACCCCGGAAGACCGCCGTCATCACGGGGGTCACCGGCCAGGACGGTTCCTACCTGGCGGAGCACCTCCTCGCCAAGGGCTACGAGGTGATTGGGGTGGTCCGCCGGACTTCCCACGACTCCTACGAGCGCATCGGGCACCTGCTCGACCGGGTCCACATCGTCCCCGCGGACCTCCTCGACCAGCACTCGCTCACGGCCGTCATCCGGGACGCGAAGCCGCACGAGGTCTACAACCTCGCGGCCCAGAGCTTCGTCCCCACGTCCTGGAGCCAGCCGGTTCTCACCGGCGAGTTCACCGCGCTCGGCGTCACCCGGCTGCTCGAAGCCGTCCGGCTCGCCCACCCCGAGGCCCGCTTCTACCAGGCCTCCTCGTCGGAAATGTTCGGGAAAGCGCAGGAGACCCCGCAGAAAGAGAGCACGCCTTTCTATCCCCGCTCTCCGTACGGAGTCGCCAAGGTCTACGGGCACTGGATCACGGTGAATTACCGCGAGTCGTACGGGCTGTACGCGGCCTCCGGGATCCTGTTCAATCACGAGTCGCCGCGCCGGGGCCTCGAGTTCGTCACGCGCAAGGTCACGCACGCCGTCGCGCGCATCAAGCGGGGCAAGGCCACCGAGGTGCGCCTGGGCAACCTGGACGCCCGGCGCGACTGGGGATTTGCGGGCGACTATGTCGACGCGATGTGGCGGATGCTGCAGCGCGACAAGCCCGACGACTACGTGATCGGCACCGGGGAAACGCACACCGTCCGCGAGCTCTGCGAGATCGCGTTCGGCCACGCGGGACTCGACTGGAAGAAGTACGTCGTGGTCGACCCGCAGTTCGTCCGGCCGGCCGAAGTCGATCTCCTGCTGGCGGACCCCGGTCGCGCGCGGAAGGAGCTGGGCTGGACCCCGCGCACCGGCTTTACCCAGCTGATCACGATGATGGTCGACGCCGACCTGGAGCGCACCGCGTGAAGGTGCTGATCACCGGAGCCGACGGCTTCGTGGGACGGTGGATGATCCGCCGCCTCCTGGCCGACGGGCACGAGGTGTTCGGCGCCCTGCGCCCTGCCGCCACCTCGCACCAGGATGGTCTGACCGACACCGAGCGGGAGTCGGTGCGGTGGATTCCGCTCGAGCTCGCCAGCGCGGAATCGGTGCGCATGGCGGTCGACTTGCCCTATGACGCCGTGATCCACCTGGCGGCCGTGGCCTCCGGTCCGGAAGCCGCGCGCGATCCGGGATACGCCTGGACCGTGAACGCCGCGGGCACCGCCCGGATCGCCTATGTGCTGGCCGAGGCGCGCCGGACCGGCCGGGCCGACCCGCTCTTCCTGCTGGTCTCCACCGGGGAAGTCTACGGGCGGGGGTCCGACGGCCGCCCCCGGAAAGAAACCGACGCCCTGCTGCCGTGCTCCCCGTACGCGTCGAGCAAAGTCGGCGCCGAGACCGCCGCATTCGAAGCGTGGCGGCGGACGGGCCTCCGGGTCGTAGTCGCGCGCGCGTTCGCGCACACGGGCCCGGGACAGGACACCCGGTTCGTGGTGCCCGCATTCGCGCAGCGGCTCCGCTACGCCAAGCAGATCGGCGCGCCGGTGGTGAAGGTCGGGAACCTGGAGCCGGTGCGCGAGTTCCTCGACGTGCGGGACGTGGTCGACGCCTATGCCCGGTTGCTCACGAAGGGCGTCCCCGGCGAGGCGTACAACGTGGCCGGAGGGCAGGGGATCGGCCTGCGCGACCTGTTCGACCGGGTCGCCGCGCAGCTCGACGTGCGGGTGATTCCGGAAACGGACCCCGAGCTCATGCGCCCGGCCGACATCCCCAACCTTGTGGGCGACGGCGCGAAGCTGCGCGCCGCCACCGGCTGGACCCCGACCCACACGCTCGACGACACGCTGCGGGACACGGTCGATGCCCAAGCGCACTGACCTGAAGCGCATCCTGCTCATCGGCTCCGGGCCCATCGTGATCGGGCAGGGCGCCGAGTTCGATTACTCCGGCACGCAGGCCGTGAAGGCCCTGCGCGAGGAGGGCTTCGAGGTCATCCTGGTGAATTCCAATCCAGCGACCATCATGACCGACCCGGAGCTGGCCGATCAGACCTACATCGAGCCGGTCACGCCGGCCTGGGTCCGCAAGGTGATCGAGAAGGAGCGGCCCGACGCCCTGCTGCCGACGACGGGCGGGCAGACCGCCCTGAACGTGGCCATGGCGCTCGCCCAGGACGGCACCCTGGCGGAATTCGGCGTCCAGCTCATCGGCGCCAATGAGCGCGCCATCAAAATGGCGGAGGATCGGGCCGAATTCGCGGTGGCGATGCGGCGGATCGGGCTCGAGACCCCGCTCGGCCGCACCGTCACCTCGCGCGACGAGGCGCTGGGGGCCGTCGCCGAGACTGGGTACCCGGCCATCATCCGCCCTTCCTTTACTCTGGGCGGCACCGGGGGCGGGGTGGCCTACAACCGGGCCGAATTCGAGGAGCTGGTGGATACCGCGCTCGAGCTGTCGCCGGTGCACTCGACCCTCATCGAGCGCTCCGTGATCGGGTGGAAGGAATTCGAGCTCGAGGTGATGCGGGACGGCCGGGACAATGTGGTGATCGTGTGCTCCATCGAGAACATCGACGCCATGGGCGTGCACACCGGGGACTCCATCACGGTGGCGCCCGCTATGACCCTCACCGACCGCGAGTACCAGCGGATGCGGGACGCCGCCATCGCCATCATCCGGGAAATCGGCGTGGAGGCGGGCGGCTGCAACATCCAGTTCGCCGTGAACCCGGCGGACGGCGAAATGCTCGTGATCGAGATGAACCCGCGGGTGTCCCGGTCCTCCGCTCTCG
Organism: Gemmatimonadales bacterium; assembly: GCA_035568195.1. Lineage (GTDB taxonomy): Bacteria > Gemmatimonadota > Gemmatimonadetes > Gemmatimonadales > GWC2-71-9 > 40CM-2-70-7. The sequence continues at coordinate 11,019 of DATMOQ010000265.1, read as the reverse complement.
CGTCGAAGGCCACCGGGTTCCCTATCGCCCGCATCGGGGCCAAGCTCGCGGTGGGGTACACGCTCGACGAGCTCCCCAACGACATCACCCGCACCACCCCCGCGTCGTTCGAGCCGGTGCTGGACTACGTCGTGGTGAAAGTGCCGCGGTTCGCCTTCGAGAAATTCCCCCGCGCCGACTTCCACCTCACCACGCAGATGAAATCGGTGGGCGAGGCCATGGCCATCGGGCGCACGTTCAAGGACGCCTTTCAGAAAGGGCTCCGCGCGCTCGAGACCGGCCGGCCCGGATGGAGCGTGGGCGCCACCCTCGCCGACGATCGCCTCACCAGCGACTCGCCGGAGGATATCCGGGTGGCCCTCCGCGTCCCCACGCCGGAGCGCGTCTACCAGATCAAGCGGGGGCTCCTCGCCGGGCTGACCGTGCCGGACATTGCTGAAGCGTCGGGCATCGATCCCTGGTTCCTGCACCAGCTCACCGAGCTGATCGCGGCCGAGCGCGGGTATGTCGCCGATCCGAAGCCCGACGCGGTCGCCATCCGCCGGATGAAGCGGCTGGGGTTCTCGGACCGGCAGCTGGCGGACCTCAGGGGAGAGACCGAGACCGCCGTGCGCGAGCGCCGCTGGTCACTCGGCATCCACCCGGTCTACAAGACGGTCGACACCTGCGCGGGCGAGTTTCCGTCGAGCACGCCCTACCTCTACTCCTCCTACGACACGGAGAACGAGTCGGAGCCCCTCGGCCAGCAGGGCATCGTGATCCTGGGATCGGGACCCAACCGCATCGGGCAGGGCGTGGAGTTCGATTACTGCTGCGTCCGCGCCGGGCTCGCGTTCCGCGAGCTGGGCTATAAGACCATCATGATCAACTCCAACCCGGAGACCGTCTCCACCGATTTCGACATCTCGGACAAACTGTACTTCGAGCCGCTCACGTTCGAAGACGTGCTCGAGATCGTCCGCTGGGAACAGCCGCTGGGTGTCGTGGTGCAGCTGGGCGGGCAGACCCCGCTGCGGCTCACCAAGCCGCTCGAGGCGGCGGGCGTGCCCATCCTCGGCACCACGCCGGACGCCATCGACATCGCCGAAGACCGGGAGCGCTTCGACGCGCTGGCCCGCCGCCTGGGCGTGATGCAGCCAGCGAACGGCATGGCCCGGTCGGTCGAGGAGGCCGTGAAGGTCGCCGAGCGCATCGGGTACCCGGTCCTGATCCGGCCGAGCTACGTGCTGGGCGGGCGGGCCATGGAGATCGTGTACGACGCCGGGTCCCTCCGGGAGTTCTTCGAGCGGGCGGCCCGGGTGGCGCCGGAACATCCGGTGCTCATCGATCGGTTCCTGGAAGACGCCTTCGAAGCGGATGTGGACGCCGTCGCCGACGGTCACCGCTGTGTGGTGGGCGGCGTCATGCAGCACATCGAGGACGCCGGGGTCCATTCGGGGGACTCGGCTTGTGTCATGCCCCCCTATCTGATCGGGGACCGGCAGGTGGCCGAGATGCGCCGCCATACCAAGGCTTTCGCGGAGGCCCTCGGGGTGATCGGGTTGATCAACGTCCAGTTTGCGGTCAAGGACGGCACGGTCTACGTGCTGGAAGTGAACCCCCGGGCCTCCCGGACCGTTCCTTTCGTCAGCAAGGCGACCGGGGTGCCCCTGGCCAAGCTCGCGGCGGCGGTCATGGTGGGGCATGGACTGGACGAATTGGGGGTCCCCGATGAGCTTCCCCTCCCCGGAGTGGCGGTGAAGGAGGCGGTATTCCCCTTCACCAAGCTGCCCGGCGTAGATAGCGTGCTGGGTCCTGAAATGCGGTCGACGGGAGAGGCGATGGGCTTTGCCGACAGCTTCGGCATGGCCTTCGCCAAGGCTCAGATCGCGGCGGACTCGGGGTTGCCCCTGGACGGGGCGATCTTCGTGACGGTGAACGATTCGGACAAGCCGACGGTCGTACCGATCGTGCGGCGGTTTCACGAAATGGGGTTCCGGATTCTGGCGACGGCCGGGACTCAGCAGTACCTGCGGGCCCGGGGCGTGCCCGCGGAGTCGGTGCGCAAGGTCCACGAGGGGCGGCCCAACGCCATTGATCTCCTCGTCTCCGGCGACATCCAGCTCCTGATCAATACGCCGCTCGGGAAGTTCACCCAGCAGGACGATTACGCGATCCGGCGCGCCGCGCTGGTTCACCGGATTCCGTACACCACCACGATGTCCGCGGCCAGCGCCGCCTGCGATGCGATCATCGCACTGCGCAGCCGTACCGGCAGCGTGAGGAGCTTACAGGCATGGCATCCAAAACCCCTCGTCGGAAATCCGCCCCCCCGGCCGGCAAAGCCGCCCCCGCCAAGTCTCGGGGCCCGGCCGGTAAGAGCGTAGCCAAGACCGCCAAGGCGCCCCCGGCGCCGCCGCCGCCTCCGAAGGTGAAGTTCCGGGGCCGGCTGCTGGAGCAGGAGCCGCTGGCGCGCTATACGACCTACCGCATCGGTGGGCCGGCCCGCTACATGTTGCTCCCGGCGGACGTGGAAGACGTCCAGCGCGGCCTCGAGCTGGCGCAGAGCCGCGGCCTGCCCTGGGTCGTGCTCGGGCTGGGATCCAATGTGCTCGTCAAGGATGCCGGCTACCCCGGACTGGTCATCCGCCTGGGGAAGGGACTCGACCGCTTTGAAATGAAGGGCGCCACGGCCATCGTCGGCGCCGGCATGCCGACGCCCATTCTGGCCCGGCGCACCGCCGAGGCGGGCTTCGTCGGGGTGGAGCGGTTCGTCGGCATTCCCGGAACGGTCGGCGGCGGCATCTACATGAACGCCGGCTGCCACGGCGCGGAGTTCGCCGAGGTCGTCACGGAAATCACTGTGATGGACCCGAAGGGAAAGATCAAACAGATCGGCCGGAAGCAGATCTCGTTCAAGTACCGCGCGTCGAACCTGGGGCAGGTGATCGTCCTCGAGGCCAAGCTGGTGCTGGGCGAGGAGGCACCCGCCAAGCTCAAGGAGCTGCAGAGCCGGCTCTTCCGCTGGCGGAAGGCGGGCACGCCCTACGACCAGCCGTGCTGTGGATCGGTGTTCACCAACCCCAGTCTCACCCGCACGGCGGGCATGCTGATCGACGAAGCGGGGTTGAAGGGGCACACGGTCGGCGGCGCGCAGGTGTCCACGATGCACGCCAACTACTTCGTCAACACCGGCACCGCCACCGCCGCGGACGTGCTGAAGCTGATGGAACACGTCCGGAAGACGGTCCAGAAGAAGCTGGGTGTGGAGCTCCAGCCGGAAGTCCGGGTGATCGGCTGATGGCCGATTACTACGTCCACCCGTCCAGTTTCGTGGACGACGGCGCCGTGATCGGCGCCGGCACCAAGGTCTGGCACTTCTGTCACGTCATGAAGGGCGCGGTCATCGGTGAGCGCTCCAGTCTGGGGCAGAACGTCGTCGTCATGCCGGGGACCCGGGTCGGGAACAACGTCAAGATTCAGAACAACGTCTCCATCTACGAGGGCGTGACCCTCGAAGACGACGTCTTCTGCGGGCCGTCGTGCGTCTTCACCAACGTGCTGAATCCGCGGAGCCACGTCTCCCGCAAGCACGAGTACCGCCCCACCCTGGTGAAGCGGGGCGCGTCCATCGGCGCCAACGCGACCATCGTCTGCGGCACCACGCTGGGGGAATTCGCCTTCATCGGCGCCGGCGCGGTGGTCACCTCCGATGTGCCCGCCTATGGGCTGATGGTCGGCGTGCCGGCCCGCCGGGTGGGCTGGATGTGCCAGTGCGGCGAGCGGCTCTCGGTGGCCGGGGGAACGGCGACGTGCGCCGCCTGCGGAGCCATGTACGCCGAGTCCGGTGGCACCCTGCGCAATACCAAGTCGCCGCGCCCGGCGTGACCGCGCTCCCGATCTTCTGGAGAATTCCGTGAACGTACCGATGCTGGACCTGGTGGCCCAGTACCAGACCATAAAGAAGGAAACCCTCGCGGCCATTCACGAGGTGATCGAGGCCCAGCAGTTCATCATGGGCCCCGCCATCGCCAAGCTGGAGGCCGAGGTCGCCGCGCTGTCGCACGCCCGGTACGGGATCGGGTGCGCCAGCGGTACGGACGCCCTGCTCCTGCCCCTCAAGGCGCTGAACCTGAAGCCGGGGGACGAGGTCATCACCACGCCGTTCACCTTCTTCGCCACCGCCGGCACCATCCACAATGCCGGGGGCACCCCGGTGTTCGTGGACATCGACCCCGACACGTTCAACATCGACCCCGCGGCCGTCGAAGCCGCCCTCACGCCCCGGACCCGCGCAATCATGCCGGTGCACCTCTACGGGCAGATGGCGCCCCTGGAGCGGCTGCTCGCCATCGCCGCGAAACGCGGCCTGCCGGTGATCGAAGACGCGGCGCAGGCCATCGGCGCGCGGCGCAAGATCGACGGCCAGTGGCGGATGGCCGGGGAGCTCGGCTGGGCCACCGGGTACTCGTTCTTTCCCAGCAAGAATCTGGGCGCCTGGGGGGACGGCGGGATGATGGTCACCTCCGACGAGCCGGTTGCCGATCGGCTGCGGAAGCTGCGGCTGCACGGCGGTGCCAAGCAGTACCACCACGACGAAGTCGGCACCAACTCCCGGCTCGACACCCTGCAGGCGGCCCTGTTGCTGGCCAAGCTGCCGCACCTGGCCGACTGGTCCGCCCGGCGCCGCGAGCACGCGGCCTGGTACACCCGGGCCTTCGCGGGCCTGGGCGCGGTGCGCGCGCCGGTGACCGACCCGGCCAACGAGCACATCTTCCATCAATACACCCTGCGGGTGGAGCGTCGGGACGAGCTCCAGGCCCATCTGAAGGCGAAGGGCATCGGGCACGCGGTCTATTACCCGATTCCTCTCCATCTCCAGCCCTGCTTCGCGCACCTCAAATACGCGGTCGGTCGGCTGCCTCGCGCGGATCGCGCGTCGCACGAAGTGATCTCGCTGCCCATCTATCCCGAGCTGACGGACGCCCAGAAGCAGGCCGTGGTCGACGCGGTGAAGAGCTTCTACCAGTGAGTCGACTGAAGATCGGAGTGATCGGTGCGGGGGCCTGGGGACGGAATCATGTCCGCACTGTCGCCGGTCTGGCCGAGGGCGAGCTGGCCGGCGTGTGCGACATCAACGACGCCACGCGCCAGAAGCTGGCCCGGCAATACTCCGGCGCGCTGATCACCGGCGACGTGGACGCCCTGCTCAAGGTCTGCGAGGCCGTCGTCATCGCGGCGCCCGCGAAGGTGCACGCGGAGCTGGCGCTCAAAGCGATCGACGCCGGAAAACCCTGTCTGGTGGAGAAGCCGTTCGCGCTGAACGTGGCGGACGCGCAACGGGTGGCTGCGGCAGCTGCGGCTCGCCGCGTCCCGGTGCTGGCGGGGCATCTGCTCGTGTACCACGCCGCCGTCGAGCGCCTCAAGGCGCTGGTGCGGGGCGGGGACCTGGGCCGGATCTATTATCTATACGGACTCCGGGTGAATCTCGGCCAGGTTCGGGCCGACGAGAACGCCCTCTGGAGCTTCGGTCCCCACGACGTCTCCGTGGCCCTGGAAGTGCTGGGGGAAGTACCGGTACGGGTGGCGGCCCAGGGCCATTGCTACCTCCAGCCCCACGTCGAAGATGTGGTGTTCCTCACCATGGAATTCGCGAGCGGCATCCTGGCGCACGTCCAGCTGTCGTGGCTCGACCCTCACAAGGAGCGAAAGTTGACGGTGGTGGGTGCCTCCAAGATGGCGGTCTTCGATGACATGGAAGCCCGCGAGAAACTTCGTATTTACGATAAAGGCGTCGAGCGTCCGCCCGAGTACGCGTCGTTCGGCGAAAGTCTGTCCATCCGGGAGGGAGACATTTTCATCCCCCGGCTCCCTAATGTCGAACCCCTGGCCGCGGAGCTGTCGCATTTTGTCCGCGTCGCGCGCGGCGCCGAGGCCCCCCGCGCGGGAGCCCACGACGGCGTGCGGGTGGTGCAGGTGCTCGAGGCGGCGTCCCGGTCGCTCGCGGCCGGCGGCACGCCGGTGACGCTGTGAGCCCCGGGGCGACGCCCGCCGAGGCGCTGATCGCCAAGGCGCGGGACCGGAGCGCGATCTTCGGCATCGTCGGGCTGGGCTACGTCGGCCTTCCGCTCGCCATGGAGCTGGTGCGGGCGGGTTACCGGGTCATCGGCTTCGACGTCAACCAGCGCACCGTGGACGGCCTCAACGCCGGCAAGTCACACATCCAGGACGTCCCCACCGCGCTGGTGGCGGACGCGGTGAAGGCGAAGAAGTTCTCGGCCACCGCCGACCTGACCCGGATGGGGGAACCGGACGCGATCTCGATCTGCGTGCCGACGCCTCTGTCCAAGACGAAGGATCCGGACGTCAGCTACGTCCTGGCCGCCACCGAGTCGGTCAAGAAGACGCTCCGCCGGGGGCAGCTGATCATTCTTGAATCGACCACCTATCCGGGCACCACGCGGGAGCTCATGCTGCCGGCGCTCGAGTCCACCGGCATGAAGGTCGGGGTCGACTTCTTCCTGGCGTTCTCGCCCGAGCGGGTCGATCCGGGCAATCCCAAGTACAACACGCGGAACACGCCCAAAGTCGTGGGCGGGATCACCGAGCATTGCCGGGCCGCCACCGTCGCTCTCTATCAGCCGGCCATCGACACCCTGGTGTCGGTGTCGAACCCGGAGGCCGCGGAGCTGGTCAAGATTCTGGAGAACACGTTCCGCAGCGTGAACATCGGGCTCGCGAACGAAATGGCCATCGTCTGCGACAAGCTGGGCGTCGACGTCTGGGAAGTGATCGAGGCGGCGTCCACCAAGCCGTTCGGCTTCATGAAATTCACGCCCGGGCCGGGCGTGGGCGGCCACTGCATTCCGCTCGACCCGCATTACCTCGCGTGGAAAATGCGGACGCTCAACTACAAGACGCGGTTCATCGAGCTGGCCGGCGAGCTCAACGCCGAGATGCCCGAGTACTGGGTGACCAAGGTCGCCGACGGGCTGAACGATCTGGGGAAGGCCGTGCGCGGCAGCAAGATCCTGGTGCTCGGCGTCGCGTACAAGAAGGACATCGACGACATCCGGGAGAGTCCCGCGCTCGACGTCATCAAGCTGCTGGAGCAACGGGGCGCCAAGGTGTCGTACCACGATCCGCACATCGCGACCCTGCACGAGGACAAGCTGGACCTCAAGTCCGTCCCGCTCACCGCGGACAGCCTGGCGCAGGCGGACTGCGTCATCATCGTTACCGATCACAGCGGCGTGGACTACGGCCTGGTGGCCAAGTCGGCCCGGCTGGTGGTGGATACGCGCCACGTGCTGCCGCGAGCCGGCAGGCCTGCGTGAACGTCGGGGTGGTGGGCACCGGCTACGTGGGACTGGTCGTCGGCGCCTGCCTGGCCGAAACCGGGAACGAAGTCGTCTGTGCCGACGTGGACGCCGCCAAGATCGAGCGGCTCCGGCGGAATGAGCTGCCGATCTACGAACCCGGTCTCGAGCCGTTGGTCGAGCGCAATCAGAAGAATTCGCGCCTCTCCTTCACCACCGACGTGGCCGCGGCGGTGGAGCGCTCCGACATTCTCTTCATCGCCGTGGGCACGCCACCCGGCGAGGACGGCTCCGCGGACCTGCAGCACGTCCTGGCGGTGGCCCGGACCATCGGGCAGCACATGAACCGCTCCAAAATCGTCATTACGAAGAGCACGGTTCCCGTGGGCACCGCCGAGAAGGTGCGGGCCGAGATTTCCAAGCACACCCAGACTCCGTTTCACGTCTGTTCCAACCCGGAGTTTCTGAAAGAGGGGGCGGCGGTCGAGGACTTCATGAAGCCCGACCGGGTGGTGGTGGGCGTGGATGCCGACGAAACCGCGCGGGTGCTCGAGGAGCTGTATGCGCCCTTCGTGCGGACCGGGAATCCCCTGATCTTCATGGACATCCCGTCCGCCGAGATGACGAAATACGCGGCCAACGCCATGCTGGCGACCCGCATCTCGTTCATGAACCAGGTGGCGCGTCTCTGCGAGGCGGTCGGCGCCGACGTCACCCTGGTACGGAAGGGCATCGGCAGTGACCGGCGGATCGGTCCGGCATTCCTCTTTCCGGGACCCGGCTACGGCGGCTCCTGCTTTCCCAAGGACGTGAAGGCGCTGATCAAGACCGGAGACGATCGCGGCGTGTCGCTGGACGTCCTGAAAGCGGTCGAGGCCGCGAACGACCGGCAGAAGCTGCTGCTCTTCGACAAGCTCACCAGGCATTTCCCGCAGGGGCTGAAGGGACGCACCGTCGCCATCTGGGGCCTGGCGTTCAAGGCCGAGACGGACGACGTCCGGGAGAGCCCCGCGCTGGTGCTGGCCGAAGCCCTGCTCGACGCCGGGGTGAAGGTCCGCGTCCACGATCCCGAGGCGATGAAGACGGCTCGCGTGCAGCTCGGTGAACGGGTGACGTACGCGCCGACGTCGTACGCCGCGCTCGAGGGCGCGGATGCCCTCGCTATCGTCACCGAGTGGCTCGAGTACCGGAATCCGGACTTCAACAAGATCAAGACCTCTCTCAAGCAGGCCCTGATCGTCGACGGGCGGAACCTCTACGATCCGAGCCGGCTGGCGGGTCTCGGGTTCACGTACGACAGCCTGGGGCGGCAGCTGGCATGCGCATCCTCGTAACCGGCGCGGCGGGCTTCCTTGGCTCCCACCTCTCAGACGCGCTGATCGCCCGCGGGTATGAAGTGGTGGGGATGGACAACTTCATCACCGGCAACCGCGCCAACATCGCGCACCTCACCGGCAACCCCGCCTGGGCCTTCGTCGAGCACGACGTCACGACGTTCATCAAGCTCGACGGCCCCCTGCACGGCATTTTCCACTTTGCGAGTCCGGCCAGCCCCGTGGACTACCTCGAGCTGCCGATTCAGACCCTCAAGGTAGGCTCGCTGGGCACGCACAACGCGCTGGGGCTCGCGAAGGCGAAAGGCGCGCGGTTCTTCCTCGCGTCCACCTCCGAGGTGTATGGCGACCCGCTGGTGCATCCGCAGCCCGAGAGCTACTGGGGCAACGTGAACCCGGTGGGTCCGCGCGGTGTGTACGACGAGGCCAAGCGCTTCGCCGAGGCGATGACGATGGCGTATCATCGCTTCCACAAGGTGGACACGCGCATCGTCCGGATCTTCAATACCTATGGACCGCGGATGCGGCCGTACGACGGCCGGGTGGTATCGAACTTCATCGTGCAGGCGCTCACCGGCGAGGCGCTCACGGTCTACGGGCACGGCGATCAGACCCGGTCGTTCTGCTACGTCGACGATCTCATCGAAGGCATCATCCGCCTCTTCGAGCGGGGGGGCGACGAGCCCACGAACGTCGGCAACCCCAATGAGTTCACGGTCCGGCAGCTCGCCGAGCGCGTGATCGCGCTGACCGGGAGCCGGAGCACCGTCGTCGAGAAGCCGCTGCCCACCGACGACCCCAAGGTGCGGAAGCCGGACATCACGCGGGCCCGCACGACGCTGGGATGGGAGCCCGCGATTTCGCTGGATGACGGCCTGCGCCGCACGATCAAGTACTTCCAGGGCGTGATGGAAAAGTGAGTTCGAAGTGGCTCGTGACGGGCGCCGCAGGGTTCATCGGATCGCACCTATGTGAAGCGCTGGTGGCGCGGGGGGACGACGTGGTGGGGGTCGACAACTTCGACCCCTTCTACGACCGCTCCATCAAGGAGCGCAACCTGTCCGCCCTCAAGGGGCAGCGCGGGTTCCAGCTTCGCGAGCTCGACTGCGCGGACCCGGGGCTCCCCTGGGAGGGCGTCACGGGCGTCCTGCACTTCGCGGCCAAGGCCGGGGTCCGGCCGTCGCTCGACGACCCCGCCGCCTACGTCCGCGGCAACGTCCAGGCGACGGTGCAGGTGCTGGAGGGCGCCCGGCGCGCCGGGATCCGCCGGGTGGTGCTCGCGTCGTCGTCCTCGGTGTACGGAGACACCACGCCGCCCCCCTTCGGCGAGTCGGCCGCCGCCATCACCCCCGTGTCCCCGTACGCGGCCAGCAAGCGGGCGGGCGAGCTGATGGCGGAGGCGTTCGCGCACCTCTACGGCGCGCGGATCGCCAACCTGCGATACTTCACGGTCTACGGTCCCCGCCAGCGTCCCGACCTGGCGATTCACAAGTTCACGGCGGCCATCGCCCGGGGGAAGTCGATCCGGATGTTCGGAGACGGGTCCACGGAGCGGGACTACACGTACGTCGCGGACGCCGTGGATGGAACGCTGGCGGCGCTGGACTGGACCGGACGGAACGGCGCTCCGGAGTCCCGGCCGTTCAATATCGGCGGCGGTGGACGCGTGCGGCTCGACCGCCTGATCGCGCTGATCGGCGAGGCGCTGGGCATCGCGCCGCGCATCGAGCGGGCGCCGCTGCAGGCCGGGGACGTGGTACTGACGGCGGCCGACCTGTCGCGCTCGGCGGCGGAGCTCGGATACCGGCCGAAGGTCGGGATCGACGCGGGCATCCGGAAGTTCGTGACCTGGTACGAGGGGACCTATGGACACCAGTCCTGAGCATCTGGTCAATCAGGGTCGGGAGCGGTTTCAGCTCGGCGACTACTATGGCGCCATTCATCTGATCGAAGATGTGGTCGCCACGGGCCGGGCCTTTGCCGATGCGCACCACCTGCTGGGCCTCTCCTACTCGCTGGTGGGGCAGTTCGACAAAGCCCTCGAGGAGCTCGACCAGGCGCTGGAGCTGAACCCGCGCTACGTCGAGGCGCTGGTCCACCGGGCCCTGGTCCTGAATCAGTTGGGCCGGGAAGAGGAAGCGGAGGCCGCCCTGCGCCAGGCGGGGCAGGTGGGCAGCGACGCCCAGCGGGGCTTCGCGGGCCACGTCGCCGCCAAGCTGGCCAATCACCATGCCAGCCTGGGGGACGCCTACGTGGAGGCCGGGGGCCTGGCGGAAGGCATCAGCCAGTATCAGGCCGCGCTGTCCTTGGGACCCGGGTTCCATGATCTGCGGTATAAGCTCGGGCGATTGTTGCTGGAAGCGGGACGCGTACTCGAAGCCCGGGAG